>CAZELU010000069.1:0-2901 GCA_964513215.1 uncultured Bifidobacterium sp. | reverse complement strand
CAGCGCCCACTTCGTCGACGAGCGCCGGAATCACGTCAGCTGGATCTCCGTGGCGATACACCAAGGCTCGATTCATCGATTGGTCGAGCGATGCCAAGGCGTCGACCATGAACGCCACCCGAACGTCGCCCGAGCGTCCGAGCAGGTGTGGATCGAGCACGAACAACGGAACGACCTCACGATGATCGGCCAAGGCCGCCAACAGCGCCGGGTTGTCGGCCAACCGGAGGTCGCGACGGAACCACATGACGGCGCGAGACATGCGCCGAGTGTGTCAGCGGTACGCGGGCGAATCCACCTGGGCCGCGCCTGGCCTACGAGAGATCGGGAAAACGCAACCGCAACGCGTTGGCGTGGGCCGGAAATCCTTCGATCTCGGCCAGAGTCACGATGCTGGGCGCGAGCCGACGCAGTGCCCGTTCGTCGGCACGAGCCACGGCCGTGCGCTTCAAGAACGCTTCCACCGTCACACCACTGGTCACGCGGGCGAAACCGTTGGTGGGCAACGAGGCCGGACAGCCGATCAGGAAGTTGGCGGCCGAGAACGGCGTGTCTTGTCCGATCAAGATTTCGCCGGCGTGCGTGAGCAGATCGAGCACTTCGTTCTCGCGTGCCGTGGCCACCACCAACTGCAGGTGCTCGGGCGCGAACTCGTTGGCGACTCGTGTGGCTTCGGCCAGGTCGCTCACGATCACGCAGCCGCCGTTGGTACCGAGCGAGGCACGCACCGCGGTAGCGCGTTCGGCCGGCAAGGCCGCGATCTGCTCGGCGAGTTGCGCCTGCACGGCGTTGGCGAGCGCCTCGCTCGTGGTCACGAACAACGTGCACGAGTCGGTTCCGTGTTCGGCTTCGATCATGAGATCGGCGGCCAGGCGACGAGGATCGGCAGAGTCGTCGGCGATCACCAGACTCTCGGTGGGGCCGAGGGCCATCTGCGTGGCCGTGCCCCAACGCTGAATCTCCAGTTGCGCCACCGTGACCGGCAGCGAACCCGGACCCATCACCTTCACCACTCGTTCGATCGACTCGGTGCCGAAGGCCAATGCGGCGATACCGGCCGGACCGTTGACACGGAACACGTCACGAATTCCGAGTTCGTCGGCCACGGCCAACACCACCGGATCGACGGCTCCGTTGGCACCGGGCTTGGGCGGCACCACCACTTGCACGAGCGGCACACCGGCCACCGTGGCCGGACCACCCAGTTGGGCGAGGACACTCGGGTAACTGGCTTTTCCGCTCGGACAGAACAGGCCCGCCGAGGCGATGGGCGACACTCGCTCTCCCACCACCAGACCCGGATCGGATTCGAACTGCCAGTTGCCATGGCGCGCGAGAACTTCGTCGTTGAAACGACGGATGTGATCGACCATGTCGCGAATCGCTGCGCGAACACCATCGTCAACGTGACGTCGCGCCTGCTCGCGTTCGTCGTCCGACACGCGGAGTCCGTCGGGCTCCACGGTCACTTTGTCGAAGCGCGCCAGTGCATCGCACACCGCCGCATCGCCGCGCTCGCGCACATCGGCCACCAAACCGGCGATCTGATCGCGCAATTCGGAGGTGATGGACTTGTTGATGTCGCGGTCGACGAGGGCCCGGCGCGACGCGTGGTCGAGCGACGACCACGTCATCACGCGAAGAACGTCGGCGTTCGCTGCTCCGGCCACGGGGTCAGGGTATCCGTGCGTCGACGGCGGTTCGGCGTGAGTTCAGAGCCACGAGTGCGACCACCAAGGTCACGAACGCGATCACGCTGCCGTACGCCAACGACCATTCGGGTCCGGCCCAGTCGGCCACCACACCGGTGATCGGTCCGCCGATGGGTGTGGAACCGAGGAACGCCACCGCCGACAGCGCGAGCAGGCGGCCGCGCATTTCGGGTGGGCACTTCTGCTGCACGAGCCCGTTGAACGTGGAGATGAAACCGGCACCTCCGATACCGAGCGGCACCGCAGCGATGAAGGCCACCGGTGCACTGGGCGCCCAGGCCACCAGCGGACCGGCCACACTCAGCAAGCCGACGCTGCCGAAGAACACGGCAACCGAGGCGCGCTCGCGCGACGCGGTGTAGAGCGAGCCGATCACGTTGCCCACACTGATGACCGCGAGGACCCAACCGAACCATCGCTCGTCACCCCAGCGAATGTCGCTCAACTTCGGCAACGACACCTGATAGTTGTACGCGAACGTCGCCACCATCACCAGCACCACGTGGAAGATCAGCAGTTCGCGATCGCGGGCCACGAAGCGCAGCGAGTCGCGTACCGGAGTTCCACCCTGGGGCGCGCGCGGACTGCGGTACAACTTGGCCGGATCGATGAGCGTGACGGTCACGATCACCGCCGCGAACGACAGCGCGTTGATCATGAAACACCAGGCGGTACCGAGAGGACCCACCAACGCCGCCACCAAGGCCGGACCGAAGATGCGCGAGCCGGTCATGGTCGCGGTGTTGAGCGACATCGCGTTGCTGATGTCGGCCGGCTCCACGAGTTCGGCCACCAGTGCGCGTCGAGCCGGATTGTCGAACGCGTTCACGAGGCCGAGCACCAACGACAACGCGTACACCACTCCGACGTTCGCCCAGCCGGCGAAGTCGACCACCGCCAGCACCACCGCCTGAGCGGCCAGCAGCCATTGCGTGAGCAAGCACATGGCTCGCTTGTCGTATCGATCGGCCACCGCCCCGGCCCACGCCCCCAACAAAAGGATGGGCAGGAACTGGAACGCCACCACCAGACCGAGACTGGTGGCCCGACCGGTGAGGCGATACACGAGGATCGCCATGGCGGTCGACTGAATCCAACTGCCCACGTTCGAGACGAGCAGACCACCGAAGAACAAGCGCGCGTTACGAGTGCGGAGCGAACGAAACGTTCCGGCCGACGCCATGTCAGT
>CAZELU010000068.1:0-8973 GCA_964513215.1 uncultured Bifidobacterium sp. | reverse complement strand
AGTCCCGGCGGACGACGATGGTGCCAGCGGCGGCGTCGTGCAGCCCCTGGCGGTGCGGGTGGAAGATCGCCCGCACGTACACCGCGATGTTGAGTGCGAAACCGATCACCGGAATGAGCCCGGCCACCGTGGGCACCAGAGCGCGCACCGCCGCGTACGACAGCGCAACTGGTGAACCATCGACACGATTGACCACGCGCAACTTCATGATGCGCTTGCCGAGTGTTGCGCCGGTGCTGGCGATGAACGCTGTGTTGTACACGAGGCTCACGCCGAGCCACAACACCGTGAGCCACAACAAGTTGTCGTTGTCGCGATCGGTGATGTCGCCACCGATCGACGCCGTGATGATGAACAGCGGAACACCGATGATGAGGCCGTCGATCACCTGAGCGATCGCGCGCTGACCCACCGACGCGAGGCGATCGGATGTGGGCGAACCGGGCGGGGGCGGCGGGATGTCGCTCATTCGGCGGCCTCAGCGAGCGCTTCGGACAGAGCGGGGTGCACGAGCAAACTCTCCACGATGTCGGTCACTTTCAGGTTGGCGGTGACCGCGAGTGCGATCACGCTGATCAGTTCGGCGGCGTGACGACCCACGATCGATCCACCCAGCACCACGCCAGTGGCCGGGTCGGAGATGATCTTCACGAAACCGCGCGAGTCGTTGTTGATGAGCGCCTTCGGCGTAGCCGAGAACGGCACCTTGGTCACACGGATCTTGCGGCCCGACGCGAAGGCTTCCGCTTCGGCCAGACCCACATCGGCGATCTCGGGTTCGGTGAAGATGGCCGACGCAGCTTTGTCGTAGTCGAGGTGACGGTGCTCGCGCGTGTGCAGACCCATCACGTGCTCGGCCACCTTGCGACCCTGCATCGACGCCACCGACGACAGCGGAAGTTTTCCGCTCACGTCACCAGCCGCGTAGATGTGCTCGACGTTAGTGACGCAGTGATGGTTGATGGAGATGAAGCCGTTCTTGTCGGGGACGACACCGGCGGCTTCGAGGTCGAGGCCGTCGCTGTTGGGAACCGAACCGATGGCGAGCACCGCATGAGAGGCGCGAACCTCGCGGCCGTCGTCGCACCGCACCACCACCTCGTCACCCTCGCGCGTGATCGACTTGGCCCGCGCCCCCTTCAACAACGAGACGCCGCGACGCAAGAAGTCGTCTTCGAGAACGGCCGCCACCTCGGGATCCTTGCCCGGCAACACCTGCTGGCGACTGACAACCAAGGTCACCTTGGCACCGAACGACGAGAACATGTGCACGAACTCCACACCCGTGACACCCGAACCGATAACGCACACGCTCTTCGGAAACACGCGCGGCGGATAGCACTCGCGCGTGGTGAGGATGCGTTCGCCATCGGGCTGCACCCAGTCGGGGATGCGCGGCCGCGAACCAGTGGCGATGAGACAGGCGTCAAACGCGATGGTGCGACTGGTGGTCTTGCCGTTCTCCGTCTGGTCGACCACGACCGAGGTGGGGCTCGTGAAGCGAGCCGAACCTCGAACGATCTGCACGCCCTGGCTCTGCAGGAGTTGCGTGGTGTTGTTTCCGAGGTGCGTCTTGATGCCCTCGATGCGCTCGGTGAGAGCGTCGACGTCGATCTCCGGATCGACGTCCTCGAGGCCCATTCCGTGCAGACGCCGGCTGAAAGACATCGCACCGCCGGTGGCGATCATGGTCTTGGACGGAATGCAGTCGAGCAAGTGGGCCGCGCCACCCACCACCTCACGCTCGACCATCGTGACATCGGCGCCGAGTCGGGCAGCGAAGGTGGCGGCGGTGTTCCCAGCCGGTCCGCCACCGATGATCAGGAACCGCACGGCCATGACCTCAAGGCTAACGATCAACCGCCGATTTCCGGTGTCACCAGGGCGAATGAACATCTCGCCGCGCGACGAAACCAACTACGGTTTCGTCTTCGTGAGCAACGATCCGAACCCGACCGACGATTCGACACTGTCGTCCGATTCGTCCGAACTGTCGGGTAGCGGGCTAGCCGCCGAGAAGGCCCGCCGTCTCGATCGTCTGGCCGACATGCGCGCGGCCGGCGTCGATCCGTATCCGTATCGCTTCGATCGCTCACACACGCTCACCGAAGCGCGCGCCACATGGGGTTCGCTCGAACCCGGCACCGAAACCGAACACGCGGTGGCCATCGCTGGCCGCGTGATGCTCAAGCGCGAACAGGGCAAGCTCATCTTCGCCACCGTGCGCGACCGTGACGACGACATCCAATTGTTCGTGTCGAAGGCAGTGGTTGGCGACGATGCGTTCGGCGAGATCGGTCAACTCGACTTGGGCGACTGGGTGGGCGTGCACGGCACGATCATGACCACACGCAAGGGCGAACTCTCGGTGAAGGTCGAGCGGCTGCAACTGCTGGCCAAGGCCGTGCGCCCCATGCCCGACAAGTGGCGCGGGTTGTCCGACGTCGACACCCGCTTCCGCCAGCGATACGCCGATCTCATCGTCAACGACGAGGCGCGCCGCGCGTTCCAGGTTCGTCACGCCGTGATCTCGTCGTTCCGCCGCACGTTGGCGGGCAAAGGTTTCATCGAGGTCGAGACACCGGTTCTTCACATGGAGGCTGGCGGCGCGCACGCGCGCCCCTTCATCACGCATCACAACGCACTCGACATGCAGCTCTACTTGCGCATCGCCCTCGAGTTGCACCTCAAGCGCCTCATCGTGGGCGGCATGGAGCGCGTGTTCGAGATCGGTCGCGTGTTCCGCAACGAGGGCATCAGTACGCGCCACAACCCCGAGTTCACGATGATGGAGCTCTACCAGGCGTTCGGCGACTACTCCGAGGTCATGGACATCACCGAGGAGCTCATCGTGCAGGCTGCGCGCGACTCCATCGGCACCACCGAGGTCGACATCTTCGACCACGAGGGCAACGCCCATCACGTCGATCTGGCCAAGCCGTGGCGCAAGGCCCGCATGGTCGATCTCGTGGCCGAGAAGACGGGCGTGGAAGTCCACCCGTCTCAGCCGGTCGAGCATTTGCGCGCACTCGCCGACAAGCACGGTGTGCGCTGTGAGGCGCGTTGGGGGTCGGGCAAGATCATCGAGGAGATCTTCGAGGCGCTGGCCGAGTCATCGCTCATCGAACCCACCTTCGTCACGGGCCATCCAGTGGAGATCTCGCCGCTCGCCCGCGCCGACCGCAACGATCCGCATCTCACTGAACGATTCGAGTTGTTCGTCGGCACACGCGAACTCGCCAACGGCTACTCCGAGCTCAACGATCCGGTCGAGCAGCGCGCGCGATTCGAAGAAGAACAGGCGGCCAAGGACGCCGGCGACGCGGAGCGCGGAACCGTCGACGAGGACTACCTGCGCGCGCTCGAGTACGGCATGCCGCCCACCGGTGGCCTCGGCATCGGCATGGATCGTCTGGCCATGTTGTTGGCCGGTGTCACTTCCATCAAGGAAGTGATCTTGTTCCCCACTCTTCGCCCCGAAGTCTTCTAGTCACCACCACTCGCACGAAAGGAGCTCCGATGCCCACTGCTTGGGGTCACGCTCTCGTCACTCGCGTCGCCGATGGTTCGAGCAACGACGGCCAGATTCTCGACGCTTGGTTCCACACGCTCGGTTGGGGCGAATCCGCACCGGCCAATGCGCGCGTGACCGATCGACAGGTGCACGCTCTGCGCGCCGTCGCCGTCACCTCCGAGACGATCACCGTCGACACCGATGCCGCACCGGCTGATGCAGTCGACGTCTACCTCCGACTACACCTGTTGTCGCATCGTCTTGCCAAGCCGCGTTCGCTCAACCTCGATGGCGCGTTCGGCTTGCTCACCAACGTGGCCTGGACCAATCTCGGCCCGGTCCTTCCCGACCGCGTGGAAGAAGTGCGTTGGCAGGAGCGCAACAGCGGCCGCATCCTCACGGTGCATGGCCTCGACAAGTTCCCGCGCATGACCGACTACGTGGTGCCGAGTGGTGTGCGAATCGCCGACGCCGACCGTGTACGTCTCGGCGCACATCTCTCCCCTGGCACCACCGTGATGCACGAAGGCTTCTGCAACTTCAACGCCGGCACGCTCGGTGCGTCGATGGTGGAAGGTCGCATCTCGGCCGGTGTGGTGGTGGGCGACGGCAGTGACATCGGCGGCGGCGCATCGATCCAGGGCACCCTGTCCGGTGGTGGCAAGGAAGTCATCAGCATCGGCGAGCGCTGTCTGCTCGGCGCCAACGGCGGTATCGGCATCAGCCTCGGTGACGACTCGGTCGTGGAAGCCGGCCTCTACATCACGGCTTCGACTCCGGTGCTCACACCCGAGGGCGTGGTGAAGGCTCGTGAGCTCTCAGGAATCAGTGGCACGCTGTTCTTCCGTGACGGCATCACCGGACAAGTCACGGCCAGGGCTCGCTCCCGTAGTTGGGGTGAACTCAACGCCGTCCTCCACAAGAACTGACATGGTGGCGTTGCCGGCGGGCTTCCGCAGTTTCGTCACCAACGTGGGCATCAAGGACGACACGAAGGACTTCACGATCGTCGCGTGCGATACGCCCGTGGCGGCGGCCGGCGTGTTCACGCAGAGTCGATTCGCCGGCCCGAGTGTTCTCGTGAGTCGCGAACATCTCGCCGATCGCTCAGCGCGTGCCGTGGTGGTCATCTCCAAGAACGCCAACGTGGCCAATGGTCTCATCGGGCTCGAGCACGCGCGCGAGGTGGCCGCGGGTGTGGCGTCGCACCTCGGCTGTGCGGCGAGTGACGTTCTCATCGCGTCCACCGGTGTGATCGGCCGCGTTTATCCGATCGAGCGGATTCGAGCCGGCCTCGGCCGGTTGCCGTCGCCACTCCCCGACTCGAACGCCCACGACGTTGCCCGCGGCATCATGACCACCGACACCGTTCCGAAGATCGCCGAAGCCACGGTGGCCGGTTCGTCGGCACGAGTAGTGGGTGTGGCCAAGGGTGTCGGAATGATCGAGCCCAACATGGCGACGCTCATCACCTTGGCGTTCACCGATGCGGCCATCGACGGCACCGCTCTCGATGCCATGTGGCGCCGCGTCATCGACCGCACGTTCAACTGCGTCTCGGTCGACACCGACACGTCCACCAGCGACACCGCGATCGTGATGGCGAGCGGCGCCGCTGGTGCGGTAGATCACGGTGCGCTCGAGACCGCGTTGCACGAGGTCGCGCTCTCGCTCACCAAGCAAGTGGCGCGCGACGGGGAAGGTGCCGAGACGCTCATCGAAGTTCGAGTCGACCGTGCGCGCGATGCCGAGCAGGCCAAGACTGTCGCCAAGTCGATCGTCAACTCGCCGCTCGTGAAGACGGCGATTCACGGCGCCGATCCCAACTGGGGTCGCGTCGCGATGGCCGTGGGCAAGTGCAGTCAGTACACCGACATCGATCAAGAGAACGTGGTGATCCGCTTCGGATCACAAGAGGTGTATCCGTCGCCGGTCGATGGTGGAGGGCTCGCGCGCCTGGCCGAGTACATGAAGGGCGACGACGTGCTCATTCACGTGAGCCTCAATACGGGAAATGCGGACGCGACCGTGTGGGGTTGTGACCTCACCGACGGCTACGTCCGCATCAACGCCGACTACACGACATAACTCTTGGTGATCTGGGTGAAGAATTCGCCGGATTCACAGCAAATTTTCACCCAGATCCACGAGGCGGACCGTCACTTGGGTGGCATGCGGATGCCGCCGTCGACGCGAATGGTCTCGGCGTTCATGTAGCTGTTGGTCACGCACTCGACGACCATCGACGCCAACTCGGTGTCGAAGCCGAGGCGATTCGGGAACAGCACACCCGTCTGCAACTTCTCCTTGAACTGCTCGCTGCCCGCACCCTCGCCGTAGATCGGCGTGTTGATGAGGCCCGGCGCCACGGTGTTCACACGCACGCCAACGGCGGCGAGATCGCGCGCGATCGGAAGGGTCATGCCGACCACGCCACCCTTCGACGACGAATACGCGGCCTGGCCGATCTGACCGTCGAACGCGGCGACCGATGCGATGTTCACGATCGCGCCACGCTCGCCCCACTCGAGAGGTTCGGTGGTGCTCATGGCGGTGGCGGCGAGACGAATGCAGTCGAAGGTGCCCACCAAGTTGATGGCGATGACCTTCTTGTACGCGTCGAGGTTGGCGGCCGAGTCGTACGAGCCGTCCTTGCCCACGGTGCGCTGCGCCCAGCCGATACCGGCCGAGTTCACGAGCACGCGCAACGGGCCCATCGACTTGGCCATCTCGATGGCGTTGACGATGTCGTCGGTCTTGGTGACGTCGACCTTGCAGAACGCGCCACCAATTTCCTTGGCGACGGCGTTGCCCTTGTCTTCTTGAAGGTCGGCCACGACCACCTTCGCGCCGCGCGCGGCGAGAAGACGAGCGGTGGCGGCTCCGATTCCGGATGCGCCGCCAGTAACGATTGCACTTGCTCCCTTGATGTCCATGCGGGCGAGGCTACGGCTAGCGCTGCTTGAGAGCCAAAGCCAGCGCATCACAAACCGCACCCGGACCACCGATCACGTACTGCCGGGTGACCGATGCGAGCGCAGTCTTGGTGGAGGCGGGCACCGCTCCGCAGGGCGGAACCAGGAGCAATGGCGAACGAACGGCTCCGCCGGCAAGAAGCGGCGATGACGTGAGCGAGTCGATGGGCGATTGCCCCGATGCGACGCCGATACTCCCCGATGCGAATCCGGTCACGTTCGATCGCACCCACGCCACGGCGGCCGAACTCGTCTCGTAGCGATCCTTGCCGTTGAGACGCGTGGTCTTGTTGGCCGGAATTCCGAAGAACAACAACTGCTTCTCGAGTCCACTACCGATGGCTGACGTGCCACCCACGATCACCACACGACCAGTCGGATTGGCGGCCCACCATTCGCGCACGGCCACCTGAGTGGTGTCGTCGAGTCCGAGCGGAGTCGACAACAACAGCGGGTCGGCTTGCGCGTACGCCGCGGGGGCGATGGACAGCGCGTCGACCTGAGACTGGCCACTCGCGATGTAGAGAACGGGGGCGTCGGCCAACACGGTGCGAGCGAGTGCTTGCGCGGTGAGATAGCGATCGGCCCCCTCCACCCGTTCGACTACAGCAGACGGAACCAGCGCACGAATCTGATCGAGCACGGACGGCATCACCGCGTTCACGCCACCCACCACCGTGACGCGTGACGGATTGAGGCTCTGCAGATGCGCCGCGACGTCGCCCGGCAGCGCGTCGGCGCGCGTGAGGAGGATGGCCGCGCGGCGCGCACCCGCGAATCCGGCCGCCGCCAAGCCGTCCACGGTTCCGGTGCCGTTCACGATCACCACTTCACCACCGGTGATCGCTCCGGCCGAACGCGCCTGCGAGGAGATCTGAATCGCGGTGAGATAGCGATCGTCGCCGAACACGCGCGTCTGCTCGATACCGGCCACCATCTCGATGATGCGATCGCGCAACCACAACGCGTACTGGGCCTGACCCGATGTCGTGAGATGCACACCGTCGCTGTACCAACGCGACTGCGAACCGAGCGAACTCGCGCCATTCCAATCGAGCACGCGGAGTTGCGGCCATTTCGCCGCGGCCGCGCGTAGTGCTTCGTTGTGTCGCGCGTACGTGGGCGATCCGTTGCTCGTGCGTCGTTGCGACAGGTTGACCCAACCCACCAAGCGCACGCCACGATTCACGAGCGCGGTCATCACCTGATCGATCTCGCCGGCCATGGCCGAACCCGAGTCGTTGTACCCGAGCGCCACCACCGCGATGTCGGGTGTGCCGGGAGCGTTCTGCGCGACTCCCAACCCATCGAACTGATTGGCGACGCACGCGCCCACGGTGCAACGGTTGGTGAGCGCGTCGTAGTACGACGAGGCGAACACGCCACTCAACAGCGACGGCAATTCACCCGACTGCGAACGAGCCGCGATGCTCTCTCCCACCGAGTCGCCGATGAACAGGAAATCGTCGGGCAACACCGCACCACGTTTCACCACACGCACGGTGAACGCGATGGAAGGCAGGTCGTACGCCGAACGCAACGTGGCGTGACTCACCACGACGGACGACGAACCCGACATCAACCTCGTCTGCAGGGCCCACATCCCTTGCCAGCCGCGATTGATCGACAGCGGATCGTTCTCGTTCGAGGCGCCGGTGATCGATGACAGGCCGTAACGGCCGGCCAACGCCGACGCATCGAGCACCCGTGTCCAGCGATTCCATGGGTTCGCGTCGATCATGTCGCCCGGATCGTCGACCGATGTGAACGCACCTCCCGCCGTGCGATCACCATTCGACGACGAGAACTCGGTGGACACCGGTGCGGTGGGATTGTCGGAGCGCACACGGATCACGCCCGCGCTGTCGACGATCGCGCGATCGGTTCGCGCATCTTCGAGAATCGTGGCCCCACCCGTGGCCGAAGGGCGCGTGGCCGCTCCCCCGTACACCTGGCACGAATCGGAGTCGCACGACTTGGCGTACGTGTAGCGATTCTGGGCGAGCCCGTACGAGCGAGCAGCAACCGACTGCGCACGCAGCGCGTTGATGCCGGCACCACCGGCGGCATCGCCCCACGAAGCCGGCGATTCGCGCGGCACCACACCACGCAGGTACTGCTCGACCGGTACGTCGTTGATGGTGCGCTGCGGCGTGTTGGTGCCACCGGCGTACGCCGCGACGATCGCACCGCGGTAGTGGCGGACCGATCCGTTGGCCTGACAAACACCGAGCGTGGAGTCGGGTGATGTCGTCGCGAGATCGCCACTCGGTGTCGCGATGCGAACTCCCCATCCGTTCGACGCGAGCGGGAAGCGTCCGAGATACGCCCACGTGCCGGTGGCGGCCACGGGCAATTGCGGAATCACGAGTCGGGCCGCCGCGGCGGTGTCGGGACCCCACACGCCGTCCACGAGTCCGGCGAACGATCCCTGCGCCTGCATCGTGGTCTGGAACGCCTTCACCGAGTTCTCGGTCATCGGCC
>CAZELU010000067.1:0-9331 GCA_964513215.1 uncultured Bifidobacterium sp. | reverse complement strand
GCGGTGTACGCACCCACACCCGGTAGCGCCAACAACGAATCGAGCGAATCGGGAACCTCTCCCCCGTGTTCGCGGGTGATCACACCAGCTGCCGCGTGCAAGTTGCGAGCACGACGCGGATAACCGAGCCCTTGCCACAACCGCAGAACGTCACCCAAGGACGACTCGGCACACGCACGCGGCGTGGGGAAGGCCTCCATGAAGGCTCCCCACTTCGGAATCACCCGCCCGACACCGGTCTGCTGCAACATGACCTCGCTCACGAGCACGGCCCACGGGTCGCGCGTGTTTCGCCACACGAACTCGCGTAAGCGCGGCGTGGCCCAGCCCAGTAGCGCGTCCTGTTGAACGCGCGTGTCGTTGGTCAGGCTTCGCCCCATGCGGCGTCGGTGTCGTACGGCCGCTCGCGCGACGGCGCGAACTCGCGCTTCCACACCATCACGCGACGACGGAAGTAACACACTTCCTTGCCGTCCTGATTCCAGGCCTTGGTCTCGACGGTGACCACACCGCGATCGTTCTTCGACTTGCTCTCCTGCACGTCGAGCACGCGGGTCTCGGCATGGATGGTGTCACCGTGGAACGTGGGCGACTTGTGCTGCAACGTCTCGACTTCGAGATTCGCGATGGCCGCACCACTCACATCGGGCACGCTCATGCCGAGAACGAGCGAGTAGACGAGGTTGCCCACCACCACGTTGCGGCCCTGCACACTCTTCGACGCGAACCAGTCGTTGGTGTGCAGTGGGTGATGATTCATGGTGATCATGCAGAACAGGTGATCGTCGTACTCGGTGATGGTCTTGCCGGGCCAGTGGCGATACACATCGCCCACCTGGAAGTCCTCGAGGCAACGGCCGAAGGGGCGCTCATGAACGGTCATGAGGGCAACTTACCGCTGGTCGGCCGGTGGCTCCCCATTCGTCCACTCGCGAGTGGGATCGTGCACCTCGGGCTCTTGCGGCGGCATCGGAATCTCTCGTGTGCGCTCGCGGGCGGGGTAACGCTCGGAGAAGTCGAGGATGCTCTCCTCGGAACTTCCCACCGATGCCACCACGTCGCGCAATGGTTCGAGGCGATCCTTCGAAATCGACCACGGGCCGACACGCAACGAGAGATACGAGCCGCCACCCACGACGATGGGAAGCCAGTACTGCGCGATGCGGTACGACACCACTCCCACCACGGCCGTGGCACGCGGTAGACCGAAGCCCACGATCACCGGCACGTACACGCCCTCCACCACTCCGAGTCCGCCGGGAGTGAGCGGCACCGCGGCGAGAACGTTGGCCAATCCGAACGCGACGATGAGACCGTCGATCGGCAAGTCGCCACCGAACGCACGCAAGAACACCCACAGCGCGGCCGCGTCGATGAGCCAGTTGAGCGTGGCCCACATCACGAGTCGGCGCAGCAGCGGTCGGTCCTCTGACAGTTCCTGCATGCGACCGGCAATGTGACGCACCGCTTCACCGGCACGATCCTCGTTCATGTGCAACTTGCGTGCGATCGCGCGTAGCAGTTTTTCCGAGCGGTGCTGACCCTCGATGAGACCGAAGATGATCGCCGCGGCGATTCCCATCAGAATGATTCCGGCGATGGCCGCCGTTCCGTACACCGGGTTCACGCCGCGCAACGGAATCGACACCACCAGACCGAACCACAACACGAAGTTGAGAACCACCGCTGACGCGAGGCCCGCCGTCGCGAGTGCGAATCCGGCATCGGGTCCGGGAACGTTCGAAACGGTGAGCAAGCGGTAACCGAGAGCCGAACCCGCTGCGCTTCCTCCCGGCACCAGACTCGACAGCGCGCGAGTGGACAACTGAATGCGGAACATCCGCCACAACGACAGGTGGGCACCCACCGGCCCCAGGGCGTGACGGGTCATTACCGAGTAGCACAGGAGTGCGGTGAACGACAGAACGAGACCGATCACGAGCAGACCGGGTTTGACCTCCCCCAACTGGTCGACCGCATTGCGCAAACCGGGGATGTTGAGGATGATGAAATAGACGACGGCGACGGTGGCGAGCACCTTGAACGTTCGACCGGCGGCCCGACGACGGAACGCCGCACGTTCGGCGGGCGTGCGCTTGGCACGACCTTCGCCGACGCCCGTCCCTCCCGCGTTCGTCATACCTATTTCCTAGCAGTTCCGGCCGACTGGGCCGGGTGGTTGCGCATCAGGCCGTGGCCTCGAGGACATCAGTGAGCAGTCGATCGAGCAACGGCTGCGTGTCGTGCACCCACTTGCCGAGGTGAACCACCACGGTGTCGCGCCGCGGATCGACGATCGTGCGCTGACCCTCGTAACCGAGCGCGGCCGCCACACCCGACATCGATTTCCAGATCCACCAGTGAGATCCGTACCCGTGGCCGGTCTCCGGATCGGTCGCGTGCTGTCGCTTCGAGTTCGCGACCCAGTCGGACGAGAGCAACCGCGCCCCGTCCCACTCGCCGTTACGCAGATAGAGATAGCCGAACTTCGCGAAATCGCGAGCCGTGGCATAGACGTACGACGAGCCGATGAATGTTCCGGCGGCATCGAGGCGCGCGGTCGCGCTGGTCATCCCGATGGGCGCGAACAAGCGCTCGTCGACGAACGACGTGATGTCGTGCGTGGCGGCGATCGTCTGCGCGACGATGCTGGAGACGATATTGGTGGTGCCCGACGAGTAGTTCCAGACCGACCCGGGTTCGTGCTTGAGCGGACGCGACTTGGCGAACGATGCAACATCGTCGGCACCCGCGCCGAAGAGCATGTCGATCACGTGCGGCATCGGGGCGTCGTCACCGGCCACGTACTCCTCCACGAAATCGAGCCCGTCGCGCATGTGCAGCATGTTCTCGAGCGTGATGCGGCGGCGATCGTCTCCCGTCCACTCGGCCACCGCGGCGGGCGCCGACGGATCGAGTTTTCCTTCGTCGACGAGAAATCCGACCAGTGCGTGCGTGATGCTCTTGGCCATGCTCCACGAGATGAGCGTCGTATCGGCATCGACCGGGCCGCCCGGGCCGAACGGAGTGTCGGGCTGCACGCCGTAGCGCTCGTGCACGATGCGGCCGCGATGCACCACCACCAGCGCGAGTGATGTGCCATGAGTGGAAGACGACGGTTCATCGAACAACTGGTTGCTCGCCGCGACGAGTCGCGCCGGATCGGCCACCGCCGACACATCCCCCTCGGGCCACTCTCGCGTGGGCCACGGAACCCCGGCCGGCTGCGTCACAACGAACTTCTCTTCGCAGTCACGTCGAGCGAACTCAACTTGCCCGGAACGTCCGGCGCCGGGCCCGATGCGATACGCACCGCTTCTTCCGGCGTGCGCGCGACCGCGGCGATCCGCCTGAATTGCGGCGCGACGAACCCCGACTCGACCACGTGATCGAGCGCAGCGAGTAGCGGACCGTAGAAGCCAGTGCCGTCGAGGAAGACGAGCGGCTTGGTGACGAGCCCCAGCTGATTCCACGTGAGGATTTCGAACGCTTCGTCGAACGTCCCGAAACCACCCGGCATCACGATGAATCCGGCGGCGAGTTCGGCCATGCGGGCCTTGCGTTCGTGCATCGACTCGACGACGTCGAGGATGGGCAGGCCAGTGTGCGCGGTCTCGGCCCGCACGAGGTGCTCGGGGATGACCCCGTGCACGTGACCGCCCGCCTCCAGCACCGCATCGGCCACGATGCCCATGAGCCCGACCCGACCGCCGCCGTACACCAGGCCGAAGCCGGCCCGGGCGATCTCGGTTCCCAGGCACCGCGCCTCATCGGCGAACTCGGGCCGGGCCCCCGAACTCGAACCGCAGTAGACGCAGATGAGCCGGGACATGAATCCATGTTCCCACACAGCGGGCGGACGGCCCGGAGGTGACGCACGACCGGGTGGGCGATCGACCCCACCACTTCGGGGTGGTCGAAGGCCCACAAGTAGCGTTCTCGCCGATGAGCACCACCGTCGCCCCCGATCTCCAGACCGCTGCCGATGTGATCGATCTCGCATCGCGCGCGGTCGGCAAAGCCCTCCGTCATCTTTCCGAGATCGGCGGCCCCGACAAACACCAGGTGTTGGCGTACGACCTCGCGCATGCGGCGTCGGCTGTCGAGACCGCGCGCTCGCTTCTCGATTACGGCGCCAAGGGCAATCACGAAGGTCTCATTACCTGCGCGTACACCGCCGACATGGCTCACGATCTCATGGGCAAGTTCCTCGGTCGTGAATCGCTGTGGGGTCTCGAGCGAGGTGCACTCGACTCGGCGTTGCCGTTCATCGGCACGTACCGCGACCCCGAGTTCGTGGCGTCACTCGCCGACGTTCAGGGCCCGCGTCACCTCGACGAAGAGTTCGAGATGGTGCAAGACACCTTCCGTTCGTTCGCCGAAAAAGTGATCGCTCCGCGCGCCGAACACGTGCACCGCTTCAACGAAGACGTTCCCGAAGAGATCATCAGCGGTCTCGCCGAGATGGGTGCGTTCGGTTTGTCGGTGCCGAGTGAGTACGGCGGATTCTCCGAAGGTGGCGAAGGTGAATACCTCGCCATGGTCGTGGCCACCGAAGAGTTGAGCCGTGGTTCGCTCGGAATCGGCGGATCGCTCATCACACGTCCCGAGATCCTCACGCGCGCGCTCGTGAAGGGTGGCACCGAGGCGCAGAAGCAGGAGTGGCTACCGAAGTTGGCCACCGCCGAGGTGATGGCTGCGGTCGCCGTGACCGAGCCCGACTACGGCAGCGACGTGGCTGGTCTCAAGGTGACCGCCACGCCGGCCGAGGGCCCTGACGGTCAGCCCGGCTACGTGATCAACGGTGTGAAGACGTGGTGCACGTTCGCCGGACGCGCCGATGTGCTCATGCTGCTCGCTCGTACCAATCCCGATCGCTCGCTCACGCACAAGGGCCTGAGCCTCTTCATCGTGCCCAAGCCGCGTGGTGAGGCACACGGCTTCGAGTTCACCCAGAACGTTCGCGCCGACGGTTCGGTGGGCAAGATGGAAGGCCGTCCGATCGACACCATCGGCTACCGCGGCATGCACTCGTACGAGATCGCGCTCGACAACTGGTGGGTTCCGGCCACGAATCTCATCGGTGAAGAAGGAGGCCTGGGCAAGGGCTTCTACTACCAGATGGAAGGTTTCGAGAACGGCCGTCTGCAAACCGCGGCACGCGCGGTTGGTGTGATGCAGGCCGCGTACGAAGCCGCGTACGACCACGCGCACAACCGCAACGTGTTCGGCAACAACATCGCCGAGTATCAACTCACGAAGGTGAAGTTGGGCCGCATGGCGGTCCTCATTCAGGCTGGTCGCCAATTCAGCTATCAGGTGTCGAAGCTGATGGCCAAGGGCGAAGGTGCCACCGAGGCGTCGATGGTGAAGGCGTACGTGTGCAAGGCCGCCGAGTGGGTCACACGCGAGGCCATGCAGATTCACGGTGGTTATGGCTACGCCGAGGAGTACAGCGTGAGCCGGTTGTTCGTGGATGCCCGCGTACTGAGCATCTTCGAAGGAGCCGACGAGACCTTGTGCCTCAAGGTCATCGCCCGCCGCCTCGTCTCGTAAGAACGACCGGTCAGGACAGAACGATCACGGCGTAGTCGCCGTCGTCGAACGGGTCACCATCCCAGTTCTTCCACGCGCTGACCAGAAACAGTCCGTTCGCTTCGCCGTCGGCGATGAACTGCTGCGCGTGATACGACTCGGCGCGCGACTCTTGCGACCAGCCGCACACGAGCAACCCTCCGGGCGCGAGCAACCGAGCCAGGTTGGCGACGATTCGCGCTTGTTCGCCGGGTCGGCAGAAGTTCGGAATGTTCCCGGCCATCACGATGACGTCGAACCTCGTCGACGAATCGAACGTGGCGAGATCCTGGGCGTGCCATTCGATGTCGGGGCACTTACGACGAGCGCGGTCGATCATGTCGGGATCGAGATCGACCCCGACGACGCGATGACCCCGATTGGTGAGTTCGATTCCGAGGCGGCCCGTGCCGCACCCGGCGTCGAGAACTGTGAGATCGCGTCCGCCGAAGTGGTCGCGCGCGAGACGAGAAACAGCATCGGCTTCACCGTGCACCGATTCACCCCGGGCCGCCATCGATTCCCACCGCGCGTCGTACTTGTCGAGATCGACCGATCGCCGCCATTCGGCCCATCGTGCCGACACGTGCTCTCCCGGTTCGCCTTGCCCGGCTGAATTCGTCATCGACCGCTCACACCAAGTCGAGGAGGGACGTGAGGCGGAGGAACGACGCACCTTCGTGATCGTCGTACGGGTCGAGCAAGACCGGCAGCAACCCGGCGTTACGCGCACCGTTCACGTCCATCGTCACACTGTCGCCCACGTACGCCACACGCGAACGCTCGATCCCGGGAAGCGCCGCCAAACCGAAGTCGAAGATCTTCGGGTCGGGCTTGGCCACGCCCACCACATGACTGTCCACGACCACCCGCACCGGGACACCCGTGCCCTCACCCACCTGGCACACGCCCGACCGCGCCAGAACCGACTCGATCTGACCCGTCGCGTTACTCACCACGCCGATCGGCACTCCGAGATCGTGCAGCCTTCGCAACGCTTCCACACTGTCGCGCAGAGGATGGCGCCAGGTGTACGCATTACGAGTACGTCCGAGCACGATCGCGGCCTCTTCCTGATCGTGTTCGGGAACACCGGCCACCGCGACGTACTCGGCGTTGTACACCGACCAATCCGACTCGGATGATCCGGCGCGCGACTTGGCCGCCATTCCGGCGTAGTGCGCGCGGTGGTACACGTCGAGGTCGGTGCTCCCTCCGTAGTACGCCAACAACGGCGCCAACACGTGCGGGTCGGGAATCACGAAGATCCCGCCGGCATCGAACAGCACGGCGTCCACCTCGTGCCCGTGAATGACGATGGAACTAGCCACGCACCCAGGGTAGGGCGTACCCTCGCACCGTGCGCAGTGCCCGTGACTTCTTCAAACCACTCGCCGTCGGAGCCCCCGAGCCCGTCCGCGAGATCCCCTTCCGTCCCAGCCGGATGATCCACTTCTTCCCGCCGTCCAACGAGAAGATGGTGTCGAAGCTCCCCGAGATCGTCCCCACCGTCGACATCCTCCTCGGCAATCTCGAAGACGGCGTTCCGGCCACCGACAAGGAAGCCGCGCGAGCTGGTCTGGTGAAAGTGGCCAAGACCGTTCCGATGGGCAGCACTCAACTCTGGACGCGCGTCAACAGTCTCGACTCACCGTGGGCTCTCGACGATCTCACTGCAATCGTCACCGAAGTAGGCGACAAGTTCGACGTGATCATGATCCCCAAAGTCGAAGGCCCCGAAGACATCCATTACGTCGACCGCCTGCTCGCTCAACTCGAAGCCAAGGCGGGTCTCAAGAAGCCGCTTCTCATTCACGCGATTCTCGAAACTGCGCGCGGTGTGGCCAACGTCGAAGAGATCTGCGGCGCGTCGCCGCGCATGCAGGGTCTCTCACTCGGACCCGCCGACCTCGCGGCCAACCGCCGCATGAAGACCACTCGCGTGGGTGGCGGACATCCCGACTATCTCGTTCGCCAAGATCCCAATCCGTCCGACCCCGATGCACCGCGCACGATCTTCCAGCAAGATTTGTGGCATTACACGATGGCGCGCATGGTCGACGCCTGCGTGATGCACGGCATCCTCCCCTTTTACGGACCGTTCGGTGACATCAAGGACACCACCGCGTGTGAAGACCAGTTCCGCAACGCGTACCTGCTCGGTTGCGTCGGCGCGTGGTCGTTGCACCCGGTTCAGATCGACATCGCGCGCCGCGTGTTCAGCCCGCGTCCGAGCGACGTGGCCCATGCGATGCGCGTGATCGACGCCATGGGCGACGGCACCGGTGCCATCATGCTCGACGGCAAGATGGAAGACGACGCGTCGGTCAAGCAGTGCAAGGTGGTCGTGCAGTTGGCCCGCGAACTCGCCGCGCGCGATCCCGAACTCGCCCAGTCCTACGGTTTCTGATCTCGATTTCGAAAAGGAGTCGCCATGTCCGACCTGCGTCCCCGCCGTTCCGTGCTGTACATGCCCTCGTCCAACGAGAAGGCACTCGAGAAGGCCAAGACGATTCCCGCTGATGCGCTCATCTTCGATCTCGAAGACGCCGTTGCGCCCGATGCCAAGCCCTCCGCGCGCGCCAACGCCGTCGCGGCCGCGCAGAGTGGTGCGTACGGTCATCGCGAAGTGACGATCCGCTGCAACGGTCTCGACACGCAGTGGGGTGCCGACGACATCGCCGCTGCTGCGAAGTCGGGCGCGTCGGCCGTGGTCATTCCCAAGATCGCCGACACCAAGCAACTCGACGACGTGTCACAGCACCTCACCGCATCCGGTGCGCCCGCCGACATGAAGATCTGGGCGATGGTGGAAACCCCCACCGCCATCTTCAATGCCCGCTCGATTGCCGCTCACCCGCGCGTGGCCGTGCTCATCATGGGCACCAACGACTTGGCCAAAGAACTCCGCGCCACTCAGGTTCGTGGGCGCTCACCGCTCGTGCCCCATCTCGCCACCGCGCTGCTGGCGGCCCGCGAAGCCGACAAGATCATCCTCGACGGCGTGTTCAACGACGTGAAGGATCTCGACGCGTTCCGCGCCGAATGTGAACAGGGCATGCACATGGGCTTCGACGGCAAGACGCTCATCCACCCGGGCCAGGTCGACATCTGCAACGAGGTGTGGGCACCCACTGACGCCGACGTCGATTACGCGCGGCGCGTCATCGCGGCGTTCGACGAAGCGCAAGCCGAGGGACGCGGTGTGATCACCGTCGACGGTCGCATGATCGAGAACCTTCATGTCGACAACGCACGCCGCGTGTTGTCGGTTCAGGCGGCCATCGACGCCCTAGGGTGAACACATGGCCCTCGACAAGCAGACCGGATTCGGTCTCGTCGGGGGCACTCTCGGACTCATCGTCGGCATCGTGATCGGCCTCGTGGTCGTGGGTGACGACGAGGCACCGAAGTACAACTTCATCTCGGTCACCACGGCCGCCGCCCCCAGCACCACCACCACACTCGCACCGGTGACCGATGACGCTCTCGCCGTCGCACCAGGTGATGCCGACCCCGCGGAAGGCGCTGACCAACCAGTGGTCCTCGACGATTCACCGTGCGACGCCATCACGAAGATGCCGCCCGGTCTGCCGCTCATCAAGTGCGACCGCAGCACGACGGTTCGCCTGGTGCAAGAACTTCTGGTGGCTCTCGGATACGACGTGCGGGTGGACGGCGACTTCGGACCCGACACTCAATCCGCCGTCGCCACGTTCCAGGAGGAGAACGGTCTCACCGTGGACGGCATCGTCGA
>CAZELU010000066.1:0-9416 GCA_964513215.1 uncultured Bifidobacterium sp. | reverse complement strand
GAACCCTGAATAACAGAACCAGAATCTGCTGTGTTGCCAGTTACACCACTCCCCAAGGAGCGACGAAAGTGTAGTGGCGACCCGCCCAGCCGCCACCGGGCTCACCCGATCCAGCTCTCCAACGTGCCGAAGCCCACGATCCGGCCCACCGCCACACCCGCGGCCTCGGTCAGATGTTCGCGAGCCGCGGTCCAGCCCTTCACCGGGCTGGTGGACGTGGCCGACGCGTACGCGGTGAGGCCGAGTTCTTCGGCCATCAAGCGCACGCGCAAACAGTGATACGGATCGCTCACGATCAGCACCGAACCGACACCCCACACCGACGCGCGATCGGCCACGTTGGTGATCGACTCCCACGACGACCGGCCCGTGTCCTCGGCGAGGATCACCGCCTCGGGAACACCCTTGTTCACGAGATACCGACGCGATGCCTGCGCCTCGGTGAAGCGATCGCCCGGCTGATTGCCTCCAGTCACGATGACGACACGAGCGATTCCGGTGGACCACAACTCCACCACGTGATCGAGTCGAGCCTGCAACTGCGGCGACGGACGTCCGTCGTATTGCGCGGCACCCATCACCACGATCGCATCCACCGCGCGATCCTGATGATCGCGACCGGTCGACCACACCTGAAACAACGAGATCGCGTAGTAGAGGACGCCGAGCAGAAGGACGCACAGCGCACCGCCCATCACGCGTCGCCAACCACCACGTCGCCACCAGCGTGGCACCCGGATGCGACGACGCCACTGCGGAATCACCACTCCCCCAACTGGCGTGTCATCAGCGCTCGACACCGGCGCCGACATGAAGGGCTCGTCCTCTGGTCGAGTCATGTCACCCGAGAGTGGTCAACGCGGCGTCGAGACGCTTCATCACCGCGTCGCGGCCCAGCAGTTCGAGCGCCTCGAACAACGGCGGACCGACGGTTCGGCCGGTGACTGCCACCCGAATCGGTGCTTGCGCCTTGCCCAACTTCAGACCCAACGTCGATCCGGCCGCCTCGACCGCACTCTTCAACGCTTCGGCGTTCCAGTCGCACGACACCAGCGCATCCCGCCCTGATCGCAACATCGCGACACCGTCGGCCGAACCGAATGTCTTCGACCACGACGCCTCGTCGACGAGCGGCGCGTCGAGGAACATGAAGTCGACGAGCTGCGGCACCTCACTGAGCGTGACGATACGGGTCTGCACCAGTTCGGCCAGCGCTCGGAAGACCTCGGGGCGATACTGGGCCGGAGACCACGGAACTTCGACGCCCGTGAGCCACGGCTGACACGCGTCGATGAAGTCGTCGAGCGACATCGCCCGGATGTACTCGCCGTTGAACGCGGCCAACTTCTTGAGATCGAAGAAAGCCGGCGAGTGATTGACGTCTTCCAACCGGAATTCGTCCTGGATCTTCGACCACGGAACGATTTCGGTTTCACCCTGTGGCGCCCACCCGAGAGTCATGAGGTAGTTGATCATCGCCGACGCGAGATATCCCTCGGCGCGATACTGCTCGAGCGCCACCTTGTCGCGGCGCTTCGACAACTTCTTGCGCTGCTCGTTCACCAGTACCGGAACGTGGGCCCACACCGGTGGCTCGTGACCGAGGGCCTCCCACAGCAACTGCTGCTTGGGCGTGTTGGGCAGATGCTCTTCGGCGCGCACCACGTGCGACACGCGCATCGACACGTCGTCGATCACGTTGGCCAGCAAGAACATCGGCGAGCCGTTGCCACGAAGCAGCACGAAGTCTTCGATGGTGTCGTTCTGGAACTCCACGCGCCCGCGCACCAGATCGTTCACGACCGTGACACCCGCGGGCACACGAAAACGGAGGACCCGACCGGGTCCGGGGCCCAACCCGCGATCGCGCGAGTAACCGTCGTACCCGGGCTTGCCCGACTGCTTGGCCCGTTCCTGAATCTGATCGGGAGTGAGATCGCAGTAGTAGGCGTGGCCGGCCGCGTGCAGGCGCTCAGCCGCGGCCACGTGCTCGTTCGCGTACTGACTCTGGAAATACGGACCCTCGAAGGTTGGGTCGTTGCGGCTGATGCCGATCCATTCGAGCGCGTCGATGATGCCCTGCGTCCACTCGGGCTGATTGCGGGCCTCGTCGGTGTCTTCGATACGCAGGACGAACGTACCGCCCGTTCGCTTGGCCAACGCCCAGTTGTACAGCGCGGTACGGGCACCACCGACGTGGAAGAAACCGGTCGGCGACGGCGCGAAGCGGAAGCGAGGTGCGCCTACCACCGAGGCACACCCGAAGAAGACGAAACGAGCGACGTCATGCGCGTCACACGCTACCGGTGACGCCGTTGGCAGTAGCGTCGAACTCATGGGCCGACACTCGTTCACCACCGGAGCCGAACAGCATCCGGGTCACCGCAGTGTGGCCGGCGGACTCGCACGTGCCGCCGTCTTCGGTATCAGTGATGGTCTCGTCTCCAACGTGTCGTTGGTGATCGGATTCGCCGGAAGCGGCGTCGATTCCGCGTTGGTTCGACTGGCCGGACTCGCTGGCGCCATCGCTGGTGGCGCGAGTATGGCCGCGGGCGAATGGATCTCCGTGTCGGCACAGAACGAACTCATCACGCGCGAACTCGACATCGAGCGCCGTGAGTTGCACATCAACACGGCTGCCGAAACTCACGAGCTGGCCAAGATCTACGAAAGCCACGGCATCGAACCGCAGCGAGCCGCCGCCGCCGCGGCCGACGTCATGAACGATCCCGAAGCCGCCCTCGCAGTGCACGCCCGAGAAGAACTCGGTGTCGACCCGGGAGTTCTGCCGTCACCGTGGCAGGCCGCCGCGCTGTCGCTGGTGTGCTTCCTCTTCGGTGCTCTGCTGCCGGTGATTCCGTGGTTCATCGGCGAAGGAACCGGCGCCCGCTACGCGTCGATCATCATCGGTGTGGTCGCCGCTGCGATCGTCGGTGCCGTGATCGGCAAGTTCGCCGAGAGGCGCATCGCCTGGAGTTCCATCCGGCAGGTTCTCATCCTGCTGGTGGCCTGCGGTGTCACCTACCTCATCGGCCAACTTCTCGACGTCTCGGTCTCCTGAGCAACACTGTCGCCGTGACCCAGCGCAACGTCCTCGGCGGCGAACTCGTTCCGTGTTCGTTCGATCCGCTCACCGGCTACTACCGCACCGGCTGCTGCGAATCGCGCGGCGACGACCCGGGCATGCACGTGGTGTGCGCGATCATGACCGACGAGTTCTTGTCGTTCAGCAAGAGCCGCGGCAACGACCTCAGCACACCGATGCCCCAATACGGATTCGCCGGCCTCAAGGGTGGCGATCAATGGTGCTTGTGCGCGTCACGTTGGCAGGAGGCGTACGAAGCCGGCCGCGCACCACGAGTCGTTCTCGCCGCCACCCACGTGTCGGCTCTCGAGTTCTGCGATCTGGCCGCGCTCACCGAGCACGCAGTCGACGCACCAGCCTGATCGTCAGATCGACGACATCAGCAGCTGCGCGTCACCGGTGACGGCACCCACCAGCCCGTCGGACGCCGGCATCAGCTGTTCGCAGAAGAAGCGGGCCGAAGCAACGCGCTCGGCCACCACCGCATCACCCACGTCGGCCGCATGGTCGCGCGCGATCAAAGCCGACTCGGCGAGCAGGAAGCCGGCCGTGACGGTGCTCAACATGCGCAAGTAGGGAGTGGCGCCCGACAGCATCGACAACGGATCAGTGGCGTGAGCCATGAGCCATTCGGTCGCCCGCTGCGTGGCCTGCAGACTCGCCTCGAGCGCCTTGGCTGATTCCACCAGATCGGGATGCTTCTTCAACCTGGTAGCCGCTTCGGCGATGGCGTCGAGGTGGCGCTTCACCACTTCACCGCCGCGTAGACCGAGTTTGCGACCCACCAAGTCGATGGCCTGGATGCCATTGGTCCCCTCGTAGATGGTGGCGATGCGCGCGTCGCGATAGTGCTGCGCGACGCCCGTCTCTTCGACGAAGCCCATACCGCCATGGATCTGCACCGCGATACCCGTCATCTCCACGCCCATGTCGGTGCCCCAGCCCTTCGACAGCGGCGTGAGCAGTGCAGCCAGATCGGCGGCCCACTCGCGCTCGGTCGCATCAGGGTGATGGCTCGCCACGTCGATGCACGCAGCGTTCCAGTACGTGAGACGACGCAACGCTTCGTTGGTGACCTTCATCGTGAGCAACATGCGCTTCACGTCGGGATGATCGATGATGGGCGAACTCTCACCCGCCGGCGCGCCCGGGGCGCGACCCTGACGACGCTCACGTGCGTAACGGAGCGCCTGCTGATACGCCCTCTCTCCGAGTGACAGACCCTGCAGACCCACCGACAAGCGAGCCTGGTTCATCATCGTGAACATGTATTGCATGCCGCGGTTCTCTTCGCCGATCAAGTAGCCCACGGCGCCGCCCTGATCACCGTACGACAACACACAGGTGGGGCTGGCGTGAATGCCCAACTTGTGCTCGACCGACACGCAGGTGACGTCGTTGCGTCGACCGAGCGAACCGTCAGCGTTGATGAGGAACTTCGGAACGATGAAGCACGAGATGCCCTTGGTTCCTGGCGGAGCATCGGGAGTGCGCGCCAGCACCAGGTGGACGATGTTCTCGGCCATGTCGTGCTCACCGAACGAGATGTAGATCTTGGTCCCGGTGATGAGATACGAACCATCCGACTGACGCAGCGCGCGCGTGCGAACGGCACCCACATCGCTGCCGGCATCGGGTTCGGTGAGGTTCATGGTGCCCGACCACTCGCCGGTGATCATCTTGGGCAGATACGTCATCTTCTGCTCTTCGCTGCCGTGGTGCATGATCGCGTCGATCGCACCTTGCGTCAGCAACGGGCACATGGAGAACGCCATGTTCGCCGAGGTGAGGATTTCCTGCAGGGCCACGCCGACCATCCACGGAAATCCGCCGCCGCCGTATCCCATGTCGAAGGGCACCGCTCCCCAACCAGCGTCGACGTACGCCTGATACGCCTCGATGAAACCCGGTGCGGTGGTGATGGAACCGTCGGTGTTGCGCTTCACCCCGTGCACGTCACCAACGCGGTTGAGCGGTGCGACCTTCTCCTCCATGAAGCGCGCGGCTTCAGCCAGGAGATCGCGAACGACCGACGAATCGACCTCGATGTAGCCGGGCAACGACAAGATGCGGTCGAGCCCGCAGACGCGGTTGAGAACGAAGTCGATGTCGTGGAGAGGTGCGCGGTAGTCGGTCACGCGCCCAGGCTAAACGCTGGTGCGTCGACAGGACAGTTGGTCAGGCACCCGTGAGCAGACGCCACGAACCCGGGTACGCCGCCGTGACCTGAGCCGGTGTGGACCGCAACGTCGATTCGGGAACGAGGTCGGCGATGAGTCGACCCTCTTTGTAGTGATGCACGTGACCGACACCCTCGAACAACTCGACGCGACGCGTCACGAGGTCGGCCGGCGGATTGGCATCGAGGAAACCCCACATCGTGAACGCGATCGTGAGATCGTGAACGACCGGTGCGCGACCGAAAAGTGACGCCCGACGCAACGCGATGTTGAGGCAGCCGCGAACCGCATCGTCGCCCGACAACTCACCGGTGTGCAGACGCGAACGAAAGCGGTTGGCGAGGGTGAGACCGTAACCCTGGTCGGGACCCTGATAACCGAGCCGCTCCCCCGATGGCTGACCGGCCTCGAGGTCGCCAGGACGATCGGGCGTCCAGGGCGACGGAACGAAGTCGGGTGACGAATACGAACGAACGTCGTCGATCACCGGAGCGGGCGCGTGCTTGGGGGCAGCCATGACCGAAGCGTAGTTGTGCGAACGCGTCAGTTCGAAGCGTGCAGGAGTCCGTACACCAGCGATTCCTCGAGGGCTCGCCACGAGGCTTCGATGATGTTGGGGCTCACACCGATGGTGGTCCAGGTGCGCTCGCCGTCACTCGCGTCGATGAGAACACGGGTCACCGCTCCAGTCGCGGTTGCCCCATCGAGGATGCGCACCTTGTAGTCGGTGAGGTGAACGCGCGCAATCTGCGGGTACGCCTGCATCACGGCGGCGCGCAGCGCCTTGTCGATCGCGTTGACCGGACCGTTTCCTTCGGCCGTGAACACGTGACGGGTGGCCGAGCCCTCCGGGCCCACCCACACCTTCACCGTCGCTTCCGTGCTGAACGCACCAGTCATCGTCTCGTCGGTGATCACACGCATGCTCTCCACGCGGAAGTACGGCTGCTCCCAACCGGTCGCGCGACGCATGAGCAGTTCGAGCGAGGCGTCAGCGGCTTCGAAGTGATAGCCCTCGTGCTCGAGACGCTTGAGGTCGTCGATCACCTGGTTGACCGCCGGACCGTCCATGGGCAAGCCGAGTTCTTCGGCCTTCATGGTGATGGTCGCGCGTCCAGCCATCTCGCTCACGACGAATCGAGTTCCGTTGCCCACCAGATCGGGGTCGACGTGTTCGTACGCGTCCTTGGCCCGCGCGATCGCACTCACGTGCAGACCAGCCTTGTGAGCGAACGCCGACGCACCCACGTACGGAGCCTGCGGATTGAGGGGACGGTTCAAGACCTCAGCCACGTGATTGCTCACAGCGGTGAGGCGCTCGATGCGACCAGCCGGCAAGCACTCGTAGCCCATCTTCAACTGCAGATTGGGAATGACCGTGGTGAGGTTGGTATTGCCAGTCCGCTCGCCCAGACCATTGAGCGTGCCCTGCACGTGGCGAGCGCCGCTCAGCACCGCAGCCACCGAGTTGGCCACGGCGCAACCAGTGTCGTCGTGGCAGTGAATACCGATCACGGCGTCGTTTCCGATGTGGCGCTTCACGTCGGCCACGATGTTCTGCACCTCGTGCGGGAGGCTGCCACCGTTGGTGTCGCACAGAACTACGTGCGACGCGCCTTTCACGATGGCCGCTTCGAGCGCGCGCAACGCGAACTCGGGGTTGCGCTTGTAACCGTCGAAGAAGTGCTCCATGTCGACCAGAACGCGGCGACCGTTACCCACCAAATACTCAACCGAGTCGGCGATCATCGCCTCACCCTCGTCGAGCGTGGTCTGCAGCGCTTCGAGAACGTGGTAGTCCCAACTCTTCGCCACGATGCACACCGCACTGGTGTTGGCATCGAGAAGATTGCGCAGAGTGGCGTCGTCGTCGACCTTTCCGCGCGGACGACGCGTGGAGCCGAACGCCACCAGCGTGCTCGTGGACAAACGAAGATCACGAGCGGCGCGCGCGAAGAACTCGATGTCCTTGGGGTTGGCTCCGGGCCAACCACCCTCGATGAAGTGAACACCGAGATGGTCGAGTTGTTCGGCGATACGCAGCTTGTCCTCCACCGTGGCCGACACACCTTCCACTTGCAGGCCGTCGCGCAACGTGGTGTCGAAGACTTCGATCATGTCGCTCATGTCGCTGATTCCTTTTCGTTTCTCTTCGTCGTGGTTATCGGTTGGTCGCGGTCGTTTCGTGAGCGGTAAAACAAAAACGCCGCCCACTGGGCGGCGTGTGCGCACGAGGACGACCCCGTGCGCTAGCGAATAATGATGATCGCAACGGCGGCGGGAGCAGTCACAGCGTTCATCGCCCCTTAGTCAACCGTTCGATGGGCCGGAGCGTCAACGCGGAGCCGCCGATGTCTGTGGACGACCTGTGGGCAACGGTGTGAATCAGAAGTGAACAAATCCCCGATTTCTGTGGATTGACGGAAAAGTTCGGGGATAACCCTGTGAGTAGAAAAATATCCCTTGACCAGGACTTATGTGACTGGCACAGTCTTCTCACCGGGACGAAAACGGTGACGAGATCCAGCGCAGGGCTCCGGCCCTCTAGTGGGTCCCGACCACACGATCGGCTCGGGAGAGGTCATCGACGTCCTGTGGGTGACGGGGGAAACTCCGGCACACACATCCGGATCTCCGATCGGCTGCTTCGCGAGGGAGACCTCCCGGGGTGGCATGGGGAGGTTCGCACGGGCGACCCGTGGGCAACCATGCGGGCGCCGGTGGGTTCGGGGTCTCGGAGGGCAACTTCCGGGCCACACGGATCGGACCCTGAAATGGCACTCGCCCGCCGGGGGCAACTCCGACGGGCGAGTCAAGTGAGCGAACGAAGGGTAACAACCCTCGATCGATCGCTGGTGGATGACCTCGATCTCGAGAGCCCCGATGGAGCGCCGGGCAACCGGCAGCACCATTCGGGGCTCTCGTCATGTATCGGTAGCGTGACGCGCATGGCTTCAGCCGACGGGCGCGACACTCCGCGACGCGAACTTCCCGACGGACTTCGCGAGCAACTCGACCTCGGTTACAGCTTCGGCGGTCTCTCCACGTTCGGCCAGCGTCCGTTCCTCACCGAGCCATCCGATCTCGATGCGTGGCAACCCGACGTGGCCATCGTGGGTGCACCGTTCGACAACTCAACCACCAACCGTCCCGGCGCACGATTCGGTCCGCGCGCGATTCGCACTCAGGCCTACGAGCCGGGCACGTACCACATGGATCTCGGTATCGAGATCTTCGAGTGGCTCGAAGTCGTCGACTTCGGTGATGCCTACTGTCCGCACGGCCTCACCGAACTCAGCCACGCCAACATCAAGGCCCGCATCGCCGAAGTGGCGAATCGCCGCATCGTCCCCCTCGTGCTCGGCGGCGATCACTCCATCACCTGGCCCTCGGCCACCGCAGTGGCCGCTGCTCATGGTTACGGCAACGTCGGCATGGTGCATTTCGATGCTCACGCCGACACCGCCGACATCATCGGCGGCAATCTCGCCAGCCACGGCACGCCCATGCGTCGACTCATCGAGAGCGGAGCCATTCCCGGTTCGCACTTCGTGCAGGTGGGTCTGCGCGGTTACTGGCCGCCGAAGGACGTGTTCGACTGGATGGCCGCGCAGGGAATGCGCTGGTTCACCATGCAAGACATCTGGGAGCGCGGCTTCCAGACCGTGATGCGCGAGGCGGTCGACCAGGCCTTGGCCTCGGCCGACAAGCTCTACATCTCCATCGACGTCGACAGTCTCGATCCGGCCTACGCCCCGGGCACCGGCACACCCGAGCCCGGCGGCATCGTCGCGGCCGATCTACTGCGCATGGTGCGAACGTTGTGTCTCGAACACGACGTGGTGGGCATCGACATCGTGGAAGTCGCCCCGGCCTACGACGTGAGCGAACTCACCGTCAACGTGGCGCATCGTCTGGCGTTCGAGTGCCTGGCCGGCCTGGCCGCGCGCAAACGTCAGATGTCGAGTTGAGCGGCCCGGCGGGCCGACGACCTCACTTGGCCAGTTCGCACCACGACTGGTACTTGGCCACTTCGCCTCGCACGACTTTGCCGTACAACTGACCGATCTCGGTCGTGACCGGACCCGGGCACGGGACCTTGCGATCGTCGACCGAGTTGACGGCACTCACTTCGGCAGCGGTACCGCACA
>CAZELU010000065.1:0-9493 GCA_964513215.1 uncultured Bifidobacterium sp. | reverse complement strand
GATGACCCGCGTACCGCGCAGTGGCGCAAGAAGCTCACCGCGCGTCTGTTCTAGATCTTCGAATTCTGCGCAGTACGCGCGCCTTCGCAGGTGAAGCGAATCGGCCGCACCCGAAGGTGCGGCCGATTGCCAACGTTCAGTTGTTGTATGACGATGATCAGGAAGCGTTGTCCTTGGTGATCAACTCACCGGGAACCACGACGACCGGCTCGGGCTGGGTGCCCGACACGAGGTAGGCCTCGATCACTTCGAGCGCCTTGCTCGCGATACCGGCCCAGTCCTGGCGCACGGTTGCGACCCAGTTGCCACCCTTGGCGACTTCGGCCTTGGCGAAGTCCTGACCGTCGACGCCGACGACTTCGACCTCGGTGCGGCCGGCCTCGACAGTTGCCTGGTAGGCGCCGAGAGCCGAAGCGTCCCAGGCCACCCAGATGCCGTCGACTTCGCCTTCGCCGTACTTCGAGAGCAGGTCGAGAACCGTCGTCTTGGCGAATCCGGTCGAGTCGGCCGGGTCACCCTGGATGTCCTCGATGATGGTGATGCCCTTCTCCTCGAAGAGAGCGCGGGCAGCCGCACCGCGGAGGCGCACCGGCTCGAACGGGTCGAAGTGGATCACGATCACGTTCGTGCCGCCGCCCATCGCATCGATGAGAGCCTGGGCGCTGGTGTTGCCGAGGAAGTCGTTGTCGGACGTGATGTTCGAAACGACGCCATCAGCCGATCCGGCGTCGAGGCCGAAGACGGGGATCTTCGCCTCGATCGCGGCCGAGAGGCCGGCCGAGAACTCCTGCGGGTCGCCCATGCCGAGGACGATCGCGTCGACCTTCTCCGACACGGCGTTCTGGATCTCGCCATTCACGGCGGCGAGGTCGCCCTTGGTGTCGACGAGGGTCACCGTGTGTCCGTTGGCCTCGGCGGCAGCCGTGAAGGCGTCCACGACTTCCTTGGTTGCGGGCTGGTCGGAGTAGTAGGGCGACACGATGGCGATCGTCTTTCCGTCGCCATCGCCGCTGCCGCCTTCGTCATCGCCACCGCAGGCGGCGACACCGGCGAACGATGCCACGGCGAGGGCGCCGGCGATCCAGCGACGTCGGGTTGCTTTGATCATGTTGTCTCCTTGATTAGGGCCGATGACCCGTTGTTCACGCGAGGCGAGACTCTAGTTCCTATTCCTGACCATTCCACTCAGATTTCGGATCGAGCCGATGTCGTCGTGTCCGTTCCGGACGTCAGGGCCGAACCGTCGCGCTGCCGCGATGGGCCTCGACGCGATCGGGTCGAGGCTCGAACCGGGCCAGCGTGGGCGTTGGTGCGAGTGACCGGCCGGTCAGGTGGCCGAGAGTCTCGCTGGCCGCACCCCGAAGAGACGCGTGCTCGTCGGCCACGCGTACCACCGTGTGACCGAGCACGTCGGCGATCGTTTGGCACCAGACATCCGATCGCGAACCACCACCGCAGACTCGCAACTCGCCACGTCGACCGCCGAGGACGATGTCGGCGAGTTCGGCCAACGATCGAGCGACGCCTTCGTACACCGCGGCGGCCATGACGGCGCGCGTCGTCGAACGACGGAGACCGATGAACGATCCGGATGCGAGCGGGTCGGGAGTCGGAAGGCGAACGCCGTCGAGATGAGGGACGAACACGACTCCCTCGCGGGCCGCGCACACGTCGGTGGCCAAACGATCGAAGCCGGTCGTGTCGACACCGAGAATGCCGCGAGCCCAATCGACGGCGGCTCCGGCCGCGAGAATCGGCGCGACCGACAGCCAGCGTTCTCCGGCTGGAAGAACGATCAGCCCGGGCCGCGGCTCGGCGCTCCGTCGCAAGGTTCCGACCCAACCCGACGTTCCGAGGTACGCGTAGGGCGTGTCGAGGTGATCGCCCAGCACGCCGATCGACGTCGACACCGCGTCACCCGACGCGTGAAACACGGGAGTGTCCGGGGCCAGACCGAGAGACTCCGCAACGGCGGCATCGATCGGCCCGACACGACCCGATGTGAGTTCGGGGACGGGCACGGCGATCGCGTCGACCAGAGTCGACCACCACGAACCCGATCCGACATCGAGAAGACCCGTGGTGGCGGCGGTGGTCATGTCGGACGTGGCCCGTCCGGTGAGGCGCCATGTCACGAAGCCTGCTCCGCCGAGAAGCACACGCGAGGTTCGCGACACGATGTCGGGTTCGTGGCGTCGCAGCCAATTCCATTTCGCGGCCACGTTGGTCGCGTCCGGAGTCGCCATCGCGCGTCGTGTCCATTCGTCACCCAGACCGACGGCCAGTTCGGCGTGCTCGGCGGTCGCGCGTTGGTCGGAGTAGAGAATCGCGGGGCGCAGGGCGCTTTCTTCGTCGACCGGGATCAGGTCCTGCATCTGCCCAGTCACCGCGATCGCGGCGACGCCGTCGACCTTCAGGCGGCGCGTCGCGCGAACGGTCGCCGTCCACCACTCCTCGGTGTCCTGTTCGACCCATCCCGGATGCGGCGTCGAGACGCCGACGCTCTCCTCGACCACGGTGGCCAGCCCGTCGCCGTCGACGATCGCGGCCTTGACGGCGGTCGTACCGACGTCGATGGCGAGGAGTCTCATCGGTTCTCGCGGATTCGGGCGATCGCCGGCGGGAGCACCGCGAGGACGACCGCCAACCAGTTGATCACGTCCTGGATGTAGTTGTTGATGTCGGTCTTGTTGAGGCCGTTCTCGAGGGTGCGAAAGAGAATGACGCCGAGAATGGTCCCGGGGAGATTGGGACGCCCGTTGCGCATCAGGGCCATGCCGAGGAAAACCGCGGCGATCGACTTGAGCATCCACGGTTCGGGGGCCGTGGTGTTGGCCGTGGCGTTGTACGCCGACTGCATGAGTCCGCCGATGGCGGCGCCGACACCGCAGATGGCGAACGCGGCCCACTTGACGAACTTCACGTTGATTCCGCTGTACCGCGCCGCGTCAGGGTTGCCACCCACGGCGTACATCCGGCGACCGAGAGTCGTGCGATCGAGGAGGAACCAGATGAGCAGCGCGAAGAACGCGGCGATGTAGATCGTGTTCGGAATTCCGAGAGTACGACCTTGCGCGACGGCCACGAAGTTGTTCTCGACGAGTCCGTAGACGGGTTTGCCTTCGACTCGGTAACGCGCGAGATTCTTGTACACCTCGTTCATCGCGAGAGTCGCGATGAACGCGAGTACGCCGAGGTACGACACCAGCGCACCGTTGATCGCGCCACCGATCACACCGGCCAGGACGCACAGCATCACAGCGAGCAGCAGCGAGCCGGCCTCTTTCGGTGTTCCGTCGATCGTTGCCGTGTTGAGGATCGTCGCGGCGAATCCGGTGGCGAGAGCGGCGAGTCCGCCGACCGACAAGTCGAACTCTCCGACGACCATCACGACCGTCTGAACGCTCGCGACGATCGCCAGAGCGGTGACCTGCTGGAGGATGTTGTCGACCAGGTTGCTCTTGGTGAGGAACGTGTCGGGATAAAGAGCGCCGAAGAACCCGATGAGCACGACGAGAGCGAGCGGCCCGAGGAAGGGCCGAATCCGATCGACGTCGATTCGTCGGGCGGTGGTGGTGTTCACGGTCCAGTCCTTCCGTAGCAGGCTGCGAGGAGTTCGTCCTCGGATGATGTCGACGCGTCGAACTCGCCGTTGCGTCGGCCTTCGTGCATGACGACGATGCGGTCGCAGAGTCCGCGTAGCTCGTTGAGTTCGGAGCTGACCACGAGAACGGCGGCACCCTCGGCGGCCCTGTGGCGGACGAGGCCGTAGATCTCGCTCTTGGTTCCGACGTCCACCCCGCGGGTGGGCTCGTCGAGGAGCAGCACCTTCGGAGCGAGCGACCAGAAACGAGCGAGCACGACCTTCTGCTGGTTGCCGCCCGACAGTGTCAACACTGGTTGAGCGAGCTGTCGCGAGCGGATGTCGAGACGGGTTCGCATCTCGTCGGCGTGGCGTCGCGACTTCGAACGGCTGGTGACCCAACGCAGTCGCGTGTGTCGGGGCAAGGTGCTGAGGTTCACGTTCGTCTCGATCGAGTCGGGAACGAGACCGTCCGCGCGTCGTTCCTGTGGGACGAGGGCGATTCCGAGTCGCTGGCGATCGGCGACTCGGGCCGTCCGCACTTCCTGCCAGCGTCCCTCGTGGTCTCCGATGCGGATCGAGCCTCCGCGTATCGACTGCGCACCAGCCAGCATGCGCACGATCTCGCTTCGTCCCGACCCGGCCAGGCCGGCGATGCCGACGATCTCGCCGCTGTGGAGGTCGAGGTCGACGTCACGCGCGCGACGACCGGTCAGTCCACGCACTTCGAGCGCGACGTGTCCGCGGTGTCCGGTTCGGGGCGGGAACATGGTGTCGACGGGACGGCCGGCCATCGCAGTGATGATGGACGGAATGTCGGTATCGGCGATGCGACCCTCGGCGACTCGCACGCCGTTGCGAAGGATCGTGTACGTGGAGCACACCTCGAGGACCTCCTCGAGGCGGTGCGAGACGTAAATGATCGCGACACCGCGTGCCCGCAGGCGATCCATCGCGGCGAAGAGTTGTCGCGTCTCGTGATCGGTGAGAGCAGCCGTGGGTTCGTCGAGAATGAGAACCCGGGCCTCCTGTGAGAGGGCGCGGGCGATCGCGGTCATGGTCTTCCCGACGGGTGACAACCGATCGGCGTCGGCGTCGACATCGAGTTCCTGCCCGAGCTCGGCGAGGAGTTCGTTCGCCTTGCGCCGCAGTTCGTTCCAACGCACCACGCCCCATGCCGAAGTCGTCACATCGCTGTCGGACGAGCGTCCGAGAAGGATGTTCTCGGCGACGGACAGGCCGGGGACGATGGCAACCTCCTGGTGAAGCGTCGCAATTCCGGCTTCTCGCGCCTGGTGGGGGTTCGCGAGTTCGACCAGGCGGCCGTCGAGGGCGACGGTTCCTTCGTCGCTGCGCACGACCCCCGACAAGATCTTGATCAGCGTCGACTTGCCCGCGCCGTTCTCGCCGAGCAAGGCCCGCACCTCGCCGGGTTCGACATCGAGGTCGACGGAGTCGAGGACGCGAACACCCCCGTACGACTTGCTCGCTCCGCGAACCGAGAGCACGGGGGACGAGGTCGTCGTGGACACGGTTGGAGATTCTGCCCGGTCCCGGCGAGAATCCGAAGTGGTTTGGTCGGGAATACCGAGGGAGGGGTATCGGTGTCGTCAGGAGCGGTGTACGTCGGGGTCGACGTGGGGACTCAGGGCTCCAAGGCCGGGCTGTACACCGTCGACGGTCGCCTCCTCGGAAGCGGTTACGCCGAGCACGCGTTCGACCATCTGCGTCCCGGTTGGGTCGAGATGGACCCTCGGCAGATCGAAGACGCGGTGGTATCGGCCATCACTCAGGCGATGGCCGAAAGTCGTGTAGCCGCGAGAGACGTTCGCTCGGTCGCGTTGTCCGGGATCCTCTGCGGGCCGGTCTTCGTCGACGACGACTGGAACCCGGTGCGCCCGCTGATCCCGTTCCTCGACACTCGTGCTCAGGACGAACTGGCGTGGCTGCGCAACGAGGTCGAACCTCTCTGGATCGAAGAGTCGGCCAACGCGAGTCTCGACACGTACGTGATGCCGACCACCTACGAGTGGGTCCGTCGACACGAACCCGACGCGTTCGGGCGGATCCGCAAGATTCTGTCGCTGGCCCCTTACGTGGCCGGTCGACTGTGCGGTTTGCGAGCCTCTGAAGCTTTCAGCGATCCCTCGCATCTGAGCGGTTGGATCGTCGGCTGGAACGCGGCCTCAGGAACCGTGAGCGAGCGTCAGCTCCACAATCTCGGTATCCCGATGGAACACGCACCGCGAATCGTGCGCTCGAACGACGTGATCGGGGCGCTCTCTGCCGATGCCGCTCGTCGTACCGGACTGGCGACGGGTACGCCGGTGATCGCGGGCGCCGGAGATGTGATGCAGAGCAACTTGTCGGCCGGTCTCACCGACGTCGGAATGGCCACCGATGTCGCGGGAACCGCGAGCATCCTCACGGTGTCGGTCGCCGCACCGGTGCCGGCCATCACTCGGGTTCCGGGCATGCTCTATTCGGTCGGCACGCTGCCGGGCCAAGCGCTCTACTGGGGCTACGTCAAGGCCGGTGGCCTTTCGTTGCGTTGGTTGCGTGACGAGGTGCTGGGTCGACCCGGTGACGACGATCTCTATCGCGAACTCGACCAGCACGCCGCCCGTGTGGCCCCGGGAAGCGACGGAGTTCTCTTCACGCCCTACTTGTCCGGAGGCAACCCCGACAATCCCAACGCGGCCGGTACGTGGCTCGGCATGTCGGCTGGAACCAACGTGGCGGTGTTGTGGCGATCGATGCTCGAATCAATCGCGTTCGAATACGCCGACTTTCTCGACGTGTTTGCAGCGAACGGCGTCGGTGTCGGCGAGGTTCTCGCAGTCGGCGGAGGTGCACGCTCGGCGATCTGGAATCGGATCAAGGCCGATGTGAACGGGATTCCCTGGAAGGTGCCGGCCCGTCAGGACGGTGCGATCCTGGCCAACGCCGCTCTGGCCGCTCACGGAATCGGTGACGTGGCCGACATGGCGACGGCGATCCGCGAGTGGGTCTCCGACGGCGCGGTGTCGCGCCCCGACCCGGTCGCTGTCAGCGCGTATCGGCGGGTCCAGGAGGTTCGTCGTTCGATACTCGGCTCATCGCTTCGTTCGGTGTTCGACACCATCGCTCCGTTGCGGCTCGCATCTAACATCGAACCATGAGCCGACTCGTCGTGATGCCCGATTCGTCGCCGTCGAGTGTCGTTCTCGACTCCACCGACTTCGCCGAGATCGCTCGTGCGCTTGCACCGATCGGTGTCGTGTTCGAACGATGGAGCGCCGAGCACGAACTCGACGGAGCAGCCGACCAGGACGCGGTGCTGGCGGCCTACGCGTCTCAGGTCGATCGGATCAAACTCCAGGGATACCCCACCGTGGACGTCGTCCGTCTGGCCGGCGATACTGATGACGACGCCTTTCTCGCGCGGGCCGCTGAGGCCCGAGGAAAGTTCCTCGCTGAGCACACCCATGATGACGACGAGGTGCGTTTCTTCGTCGAGGGAAGCGGCGCTTTCTATCTTCGCGTCGACGGCAAGGTGTTCGCTCTGGTGTGCGAAGCCGGTGACTACGTATTCGTTCCGAAGAACACCCGTCATTGGTTCGACATGGGTACGCGCCCCCGCTTCACAGCCATCCGTTTCTTCGCGATTCCCGAGGGATGGGTCGGACGCTTCACCGGTGACTCGATTGCCGAATCGTTCGCGACCTACGACCAGCTGGTCGGTGTGGGACGTTGATTTCTCACGTCGTCCTCGACATCGAGGGCACGACTTCGTCGACCGGTTTCGTGCACGAGACTCTGTATCCGTACTCGCGTGATCGATTCCACACGTGGATCGAGGCCAATCTCGGTCGCGCCGATGTGCGAGCCCAGGTCGATCACGTTCGCTCTCTCGCCAGCGAGCCCGCGGCCGACCTCGATCGAGTCGTGTGGTGGCTGAATCACTGGCTCGACGGCGACGAGAAGGTCACTCCTCTCAAAGCGTTCCAAGGTTGGATCTGGGCCGAGGGCTTCGCGGCCAGAGAGCTGACGTCGCACTTCTTTTCCGATGCGATTCCCGCCATCAGACGGTGGAAGGCCGCGGGTCTCGATCTCTCGATCTTCTCCTCCGGTTCGGTGTCGGCCCAGAGGGCTTGGTTCGGCAACACCCCCGGAGGTGATCTCTTGCCGCTCTTCTCCCACCATTTCGACACCGAGAACATCGGACCCAAGCGGGTCGCGTCGAGTTATCGGCTGATCGCCGAGACACTAGGAGTCTCCGCCGCGGACATCGTCTTCTTGTCCGATCTGCGAGCCGAGTTGGACGCGGCTGCCGAGGCCGGCTGGAACACCGTCGGTGTTCGTCGCGCCGGTGACCAGTACTTCGACGCGCCCATCGGCGAGCATCTCGTCGTGTACTCCTTCGACAGCGTCGATCTGTCGGGCTCGATACCGGTGCTCGTGTCATGATCCCGCGCCTGTCTCGCCCGATCGAACGCCTGGCCGACGATTTCGACGTCGTGGTGATCGGCGGCGGCATCACCGGAGTGTGTGTCGCGCGCGAAGCGGCGTCACGGGGACTGCGCACGGCTCTGCTCGAACGCGACGACTTCGGATCGGGCACCAGCTCGGCCACCACCAAGTACATCCACGGCGGTATTCGCTATCTCGAGCAATACGACGTGGCGGTGGTTCGCGAGAGTCTGCGTGAGCGACGCATCCTCGCCCTGGGCGCTCCGCATCTCGTGGAGCAGACGCAATTCATCATGCCGGCATGGCGCTGGAGCAAGCCGCCCACACCCCTCATCGGCGCCGGTGTGTTGCTGTACGACGCTCTGTCGTTCGATCGCAACGTGGCGGCTCCCGACAGTCTGCGAATTCCGCATCCGAAGTGGTTGTCGAAGTCGGCATTGCTGAAGCGGGTTCCATGGCTCGACGCCGACGGGTTGCAGGGCGGCTTCGCCTATCACGACACACTCAACCTGCACCCCGAGCGGCTGCTGCTCGCGTACGCGCAATCAGCGGCGGCGGCCGGAGCCGTCATGGTCAACCACGTCGCAGTCGACTCCTTCGTCGGTCGAGAGGTGTCGGGTGACTTCCTCGTGGAAGGAGTCCGCGCCACCGATCGACTCACCGGGCGTTCGCTCGAGGTGCGCGCCCGAGTGGTGGTGAACGCGGCCGGTCCCTGGATCGACAAGGTGCTGGCCGCGCTCGGACGCCCCACGGGTGTGGGCGTCGACCGCTCGAAGGGTGTGCACGTGCTGACACGTCCCTTGGGTGGTGGCGGCGTTCGTGATGCAGTGTTCGCTCGCGCTCAATCGGGTCGCCACGTGATCGTGTCCCCGTGGATGGGCAAGTCGTTCATCGGCCCCACCGACACGCCGATCGCCGAATCCGATCCAGCGGTCACTCCCGACGATGTCGATCTGATCCTCGACACGGTGAACTCCACCATGTCGGCGGCCGAGACCCCGCTCACCTTCGACGATGTCGAACTCACCACGATCGGTGTCCGTCCCCTCATCAAGCACACGGATGCCACTGTCGATCCGACTGACGCTTCGAACGACGATGGCGACACCTACTCGGCCAGCCGTCGTCACGAGCTGTACCACCATGTCGATCGCGGAGTGCGGAATCTGTGGTCGATCGGCGGCGGCAAGTGGACCACGGCGCGCGCAACCGCCGAAGAAATGGTCGACGAACTCGCCGCCCACGAACTCGCCGAGGTTCCCATGCGCGAATTCGACACGCGCAGCGCCGCCGCACACGGAACTTTCGCCTGGGCCGACGACGCCGAGCCGTTCCTCGTGGGGGCGGCCGCGAGCCTCGTCCACGCGGGTCTGTCGCCGCGGTCAGCCGAACTCGTCGCTCGTCTCTACGGCACCGATCACCGCAAGATCGTCGACTTGGTGTCCGACGATCCCGAGT
>CAZELU010000064.1:0-9507 GCA_964513215.1 uncultured Bifidobacterium sp. | reverse complement strand
TTCGGAGCCACCAACGACAGATCGAACGCGGCGGCGGTGCCGATCTCGGCCGCGACTTCTACCGCACCCGGATAACGCGCGAATCGACGCATCTGTTCGGCCCCGCTGCGCAGATGAGCACTGGCTGAACCGGGTAACCACGGATCGACCTCGTCGAGACTCGCTCGCCGTCGCACCGCCGTCATGGCCGACGCGAGTCGACGGGCCGCCGGCGTGGCGTAGCGCACGGCGTTGGTGGCCACGCACTGCACATCGGATCGCGCGGCGATCTCGGCCAACGCATCGTTGCGCGCCGAATCGAGCGGGTCACCGTGATCCCACAACTCGACGAGCACACGATCGCGCCCGAATGCTTCGACGAGTCGAGCCAGTTCTCGTCGCGCCGCCGACGGACCATCGGCCATGAGTGCCGACACCACGGCACCATCGTGTTCGCCCGTGAGCACCCACCAGTGGCCCGCCCCGTGTTGTGCGAGATCGGCAACGGTGCAGCGCGGTTCGTTCTTGCGACCAGCGAGTTGCGCCAGACTCAACGCGCGAGCCAGGTGCGCGTAACCGCTCGGGCCATCGGCCACCAGCACGACTTGATGCGTGCGATCACGGTCGTGCACCGTCACATCGGAACCGAACACCGTGGGCAACTGCACCGCGCGCGCCGCTTCGGCGAATCGCACGATGCCGTATAACCCGTTGCGATCGGTGAGCCCGAGCGCACTCAGACCGAGGCGATGCGCTTCTTCGGCGAGTTCTTCGGGATGCGAGGCGCCGTCGAGGAACGAGAAGTTCGAGTGGCAGTGCAGTTCGGCGTACGGCACGACGGCGCGGGGTGCGGATTGCTCGACGGGTGGCTCATAGGGCTGGCGCACGCGCCCGAACGCCGGGCCGTCACCGCCGGCGTTGCCCGTGGTGGCACCGGGGGCGCGACCGTCCCGGCCGCGATCGGCCGGCCGACGACCCGACAACCGGGCCTCGAGTTCCGACCAGGTCGTGGGCCCTTGCATTCCCCACGAATAGGCCACGGGCCGAGATTATCGAACATATGTTCGTATCACCAGGGGCATTCTCCCTGGTCGTCAGGCCAAGGCAGCCAGCACGTCGGCGACGATGTCGTCGGTGTGCTCGAGGCCGCAGCTCATGCGCACCGTGCCCGGGGTGATCCCGGCCGCGGCCAACTCGTCGGGTGTGAGCCCGGCGTGCGTGGTGGACGCCGGATGCGTCACCAACGTCTCGGGGCCGCCCATCGACGTGGCCGGTCGACACAACCGCACCGCTTCCACGAAACGTGCCCCGGCCTCGCGGCCACCGGCCAACTCGAACGCCAGCACTCCCCCGAACTGCGTGTACTGCCGTTGCGCCAAGGCGAACTGGGGATGCGATTCGAGACGCGGATGGCGAACCCAGTTCACGGCCGCATGCGCCTCGAGCGCACGACCAACTGCCACCGCGGTCTGCTCTTGCTGACGCAACCGCGGACCGAGTGTGCGCAATCCGCGCAGACCGTTCATCGCGTCGAACGGTGACGCGCACGCACCTTGCAACACCGCGAAACCCCACAACGCGTCGATGAGATCGCGCTCACCGGCCACCACACCGAGCGTCGCATCGTTGTGACCCGCCATGGCCTTGGTGGCCGAGTGAATCACCAACTGCACACCGTGTTCCAACGGTCGCACACCGAGCGGAGTCGCCAACGTGGAGTCGACCGCGGTGATGGGGCCCTTGATGGCACCCAACTCGTCGAGATCGACCAGATCGAGCAACGGATTGGCCGGCGTCTCGGCCAGCACGAGCATCGTGCGACCCGGAATCACGGCGTCGGCGAAGGCGCCCGGTTTGGTTCCGTCCACGAACGTCACGTCGATGCCGAAACGCGGACACACACCGGCCAGCAACTGCGTGGTGCCGCCGTACGCCTGCTGCTGCGCCACTACGTGATCGCCCTTGCTGCACAACCCGAGCACCACACCGGTGATCGCACCCATGCCCGATGCGAACGCGCGCGCGGCATCGGCACCTTCCAACTCGGCCACCGCCGCTTCGAACGCGTTGATGGTGGGATTGCCGTGGCGGCTGTAGAACTCGGTCGCACGCGACGAGTGCGCCATGCGCTGTCCGTCGGCCAGGGTGTCGATCTCGAAGGTGGTGGACGCCCACAGGACCGGGGCCATCGCGCGAATACCCGGCGTACGGCCACCGTGGACGGCCGTGGTCTCGGGATGCGCGGCCTGGTCGGCTCCGGTGTTCGACGGCTCGGTCACGGACATCAGTCAACCAAGACCGACCCCGGCCGAACCCAGGAATTCAGGTTTCCCGAAAAGTTCGGGCGAAAAGTGCGAGGGACCGCGACGGTCGTCCTCTCTCTCGGTGTCCGCAGCGTGCGGACGACACAACACCACACAGCCGAGAAAGGATTCTCATGTCATCCCGCAACGATCGTCGCCCCTTGGTGTCGGTCCCCGACGCCGCACCCCGAGCCCTGGTGGCCTTGGCCCATCATTCGGATCGCCGCACCACCGAGAACGCGCTGTCACTAGCCGGTTTCACCGTGCGCGCGACCGACGATCTCACCACGCTCGACGCTCTGCTCGATTCGTTCGAACCAGAAGTCGTCGTGATCGACACTCGCGAAGGACACCCGAGCGCGGAACCATTCGTAGAGACGATCAAACGACGTCCCGATGTGTACTCGATCGTGGTCGGCGCCGACTCCCGCGAGCAGCGACTGTCGGCACTCGAACGCGGGAACGACGATGTTGTCTCGTCGGAGGTGACCCCCGAAGAGATCGCTCTGCGTTGCCGGTCGATGGTCATGCGCGCGCGTCGCCATCGTGCGGTCGAAGAAGTGAGCACCAGCAAGAACTTGGTGTTCGGACCTCTCTCGATCGACACCGGACGCCGTGAGATCAAGGTGAACGGCCATCTCATCGCGGCCACTCGCCTCGAGTACGACTTGTTCGCCCGTCTCTGCGAGACACCGTTCGAGGTGACCAGCCGCGCTGCGTTGATCGAGTCGGTGTGGGGCCCCAATTGGTACGGCGACACCCACGTGGTGGACGTGCACCTGTCGAACCTGCGTCGCAAACTTCGTCATCGTGCCAGCGATGTGCAGTTCATGCACACGGTGCGTGGCGTGGGCTTCCGGTTGTCGGACGACATGTTCGCGAATCGCCGGTTGCGTCCGCTGGCTGCGCGCAGTGCGTGACCGCTACTGGTACTCGGCGGTGATCCACCACCGACCCGCGGCGACCTCGGCCAGATAGGCCCGCGTCTCGTCGGCGTCGCGTACGAGCAACTGGAATCGTGCCGCTCGACGAGCCCGGGTGTCCCACCAGCGTTCGTCGACCGGCCAGGGTCCGGCCCACGACACCACGGGGCAACGGCGATCGCCCAACAGCAACGTGCACGGTGCCGCACTGGCCACACCGCGTCCACTCACCGACACCGCACGATCGTGTTGGTCGAGAACCGACACGGCGATCGGCTCGGCGTGCACCACGGTGGGCGATGGTGCGGGCAACGCCCCGGGCCAGGGCGGAACATCAGTGGGTCGTTCGACGGCGAGTCGACCATCGGCACCGAGTTCGGCCACCGGCACGAGTTCGTACACCTGATGCGGATCGCGCCCGCCGCGCCACGACGCCACATCAACCGATCGCGGACCCAACAGACCGATGAGACGCGTGATGGTCTTGACCGCGGCGTCATCGGCCTGCGAACGCTCACCCCAGAAACCCATCTGTGTTCCGGAGTCGTGACGCACATCGGTGGGTGTGATGCGCAACAACACGATGCCGGCCGACGGCGGATCGTCACCGTTGATCCAGCCGTCGAGTTGCCAACGCACACGATCGACCAGAGCCGATGCGCGCAAACCCTCGGAGCGATACCACACCCGTCGCGAGACGTCACCGTGATCGGATTCGGCCTCGACGATCACACGTGTGCACACCTGACCGTGATCGATGAGATGTCCGTCGAGCCGATCGGCCAACGCCTTGGCCGCGAACACCAACATGTCGAGTTGTGGTACCGGATCGTCGAAGATCTGTTCGACGCTGAGATCGTCGGGAGGTGCGGCCGCCGATGGCGGCGTGTCGTCGGCTCCGATGACCAGACGATGCAGACGCTCACCCAGTGCGCCGAAGCGGTCGAACAGGTGCACCGGTGACAACGCCGCCACATCACCCAGACACGCCAACCCCAGTCGTTCGAGTAGATCGACGAGCTGTGGATCGCATCCGGCCGTGGCGGCCAGCACCGACACCGGATGGGGCGCGAGGAACTCGGTGGTCCGTTCGGTGGGCACCACCACCGGCTGACCGCGTTGCACCGCGAGCCGCGCTGCGAGCGTGGCGGCCAGCCGACCATCGGCGATGCCGACCCCGAAACCACCACCGGCCACGGCGGCATCGGCCAGACCGTGCACCGCGAGTTGGCTCAAGCGTTGCGCGAGTGCGTCGTCGCCCCCTGCGTAACGCGACGGCCCGCGCGTGGCCATGAGCAGACAACCCGGCGATTCCACGTCGAGCAACGGAACGAGCGAACCCACCGAACGCACAACTGGTTCGAAACAGCGCGCGTCGCGATCGGGGTCGTGCGGCACGAGCACGAGGTGCGGACACGCACCCTGAGCCTGACGCTTGCGTTGCCCGGCGCGTACACCGTCGCGTTCGGCCGTGGGTGAGCAACACACCACGCGTTGCGCGTGCAGAACGGCCAGCGGCGCCTGCGGATGGAACTCCGGGCCGCGACCGGTGCGTCCGGCAAGAACAGCCGCCGTGAGCGGCCAGGCCGGACTCCAGACCACGGCACAACGCGGCGGCGCCATGTCAACCGGTGCGGCGCAACGGGACGACCGCGCCTTCGTGCACCACGGGTTCGAGCGCTCCGGTGGGCCCGGGCAACCACACGTCGTGGCGTGTACTGCGACCATGATGCTGACCGTGACGGCGACCGTCGAGTTGCAACGACACACGCCGCCTCTGCAGATGACCGTGACCGTCGCCCAGGCCTTCCCACTCGTGCACCGCTGACACGAGTTGCAGATCGATGCTCAATGCACCTGCTGCGCCCGCCACCACCAACACGCCACCGCGTGATTGCACACGTGTTTGCAGACGACGTGCAAGTGACGGTGACAGTGCGGCCGTGGTGGCTCGCGACAGAACCACCACGTCGACACCGTCGACGAGTGCACTGAGTGCATTGGGAGCGTCGGCTTCGGCGAGTGCGCCGATGAACACGGTGCGCGACACCGCCACACCGAGTTCGGTGGCGGCGGCGACACCGAGTTCGGGCATACCCACCACACCGGCCCATGAACCCGCCTGCGTGGGCGCCACCATGAGCGCGAGCGCACACGACATGGCCGCCGTGCCCGTGCACTGCACGGTGTGGCCGCGTGTGAGCGCGGGAACGAGCGGCTGCAAGACGGGATGCACCGGCAGTGTGCGTTCGCGCGCGAGTGTGAGTGGCGCGTGTTCGCCCACCACGGCGCGCACGGCCCGTTGCCGCTCGGCCGGGGGTAGATCGGCGAGGGTGCGACGGACGGACTCGAGGGCCATGGCGGCGACACTATCGAACAGGTGTTCGATGTTTTCCCGGCGCCGTCACCCCCACTCCCGGGTCGGGACATCTGCTCGACCCCATCGGGAGATTCGCAGCCCACGGAGGCGCTCGGCGTCCACTACGACCGGGACATGACGACTTCTTCCGACCATCGACACCCCGCTCTCGGCCACGCCCGACCCGATCTGGTGGTGGTCACCGGAGCGGGTGGCATCGGACTCGCGGTGGCCCGCCGCCTCGGAGCCGGCCGACCCATCGTGCTCGCCGACCGCGACGTGGCCCACCTTCGCCACAGTGCGGCCCTTCTGCGTCACGACGGCCATCAGGTGCACGAGGTGCCCACCGATGTGGCCGAGCCGGCCGAAGTGGCCCACCTCGCCGCCACCGTGCAGCAACTCGGCGTGCCGCGCGTGATCGTGCACACCGCTGGCGTGTCACCCGTCCAGGCTCCGCCCACACGCGTGGCGGCAGTCGACGTGGTGGGAACCGCGCTCATGATCGACGCGTTCGCCGAGGTCGTCGAACCCGGTGCGGTGATGGTGTGCATCGCCTCCATCGCCGGCGCCCTCACACCTCTCCCCGCCCACGACGAGAACCTGTTGGCGACCACACCCACCCGCGATCTCGCCCGCCTCACACTTCTCGATCCGAAACATCTCGACGCGGCCCGCGCCTACGGCGTGGCCAAGCGGGCCAACCAGTTGCGCGTGCAGGCCGCGGCGGTGCCGTGGGGTCGCAAGGGTGCGCGCATCGTGTCGGTGAGTCCGGGCATCGTGGCCACCCCCATGGCCTCCGCCGAATTCGAGAGCCCGTCAGGATCGGTGATGCGCCAGATGATCGAGGCGTCGGCACTCCAGCGCATCGGCACACCCGAGGACATCGCGGCCGTGGTGGACTTCCTCGCCAGCCCGAGTGCGGCTTTTCTCACCGGAATCGACGTGATCGCCGACGGCGGAACGGTGGCGGCGATGCGAACGGTGGGAGCGTCGCTCGAAGACTTGGTGAGCGTCGGCTAGTCGTTCGCGACAGCTAGATGCTGGCGGTCAGTTGTTCGACGCGTCGGCGTCGGACTGACGTCGCGCCGACGAACCACTCGATTCGCTCGGCGTCTTCTTACGCGTGGTCTTCGGTGTGTTCGACTTGTTCGACTCGCGGGCCATCTCGTCGTCGACCGAGGCGCTTCCACGCGTGATGGAGTCGAGCAGTTCGATGAAGCCGCGCGCACCGTTGGCGTAGAAGTCGGCACCGATCTCGCGCGCATGATCGGGTCCGCTGATGGCCGAACCACCGAGAACCACCGGCACCTCGTCGCCGATCGCGCGACGCAGAGTACGCACGACGTCGATCGCACCTTCCACCGACTCGGTGGTGGTGACGCTCACGCCCACCGCGGTGAGGTTGTTGATCTTGGACGCGGCGTGCACGAACGAGTTGGCCGGTGTGTCGGCCCCGAGGTCGAACACGTCGTATCCCTCGAGTCGGAGCAGATCGCCGAGCATGGCCAGGGCCAAGGCGTGGCGTTCGCCTGACGGGCCACCGATGAGCACTTCACCGCGGCGACGGCCGCGGCGCACGAAGCGCGGGCTCATCTGACCGACGAGACGAGTGGCGATAGCGGTGGCTTGGTGTTCGATCGCGATGTCGATTTCGCCGCGCGACCACTCCTCGCCGATGCGAGCCATGGCCGGAGCGAGGATCTCGAGATACACGTTGCCGATTTCGCCACCGGCGTCGATCGCGCGTTGAAGAACTCCCCACGCACCGCCGGCATCGGCGTTCACGAGACACGCGTGCAGTTCGTTGACGTAGTCGCCGGTGCGGCGCGAGTCGTCGCCCGTGCGCGGACGCTCCTTGCGCTCGTTCAGACGCTGACGGAATTCGTCGATCGCTTGCGGCGAGACCTGCCACACACCCTTCACGCGGGTGGCCGCCAACTTGCCCTGGCGTACGTAGCGGTAAGCAGTCATGTAGTGGACGCCGAGCCGCTCAGCGGCTTCTTCCAGCGTCAAGAACTCGGTGCTCACAGCGACAGGCTAAAGAAAATTCAACGTCGAGGCAGGGTTGTGCTCACCCGGAAACCAAGTTACAGAGTGATTCTTCGCACGTTTTCCGTGGGAAAACTTCGAAAACGGGAACGAAGCCCGTGTGACGCGTGTCAGCCCTTCAAGCGTGCACGCGCGGCGCGACTGCGCTCGAGCAGATGCGCCGGAACCTTGGCGAGTGCGGCGGCCAACTTCGGGTCGCCACCCGCGTCGATGGCGGGAGCGGCCGATGCCTCTTCGGCCGGCACGAGGTCTTCGAAGGCCGGCGGCTCCATGCCCGGCTTCCAGTACTGATACAGATCGCGCACCACGTCGGCCAGACCAGCCGAGTCGAAACCCTTCTCGAGGTCGACGGTGATGACGTTCTGGTACACGTGAACGGCCGACACGCGGCCAGTGGCGAACAAGCGGCGCGCGAGTTCGGCCGACGGTGTGACCGACTTGGCGAAGTGCCCCGATGCGTCTCCGTTCACGAAACTCTCGTGGCCCATGCCCGACAGGCTGCGGTTGGCTTCGAACCGCACGATGCCGGGGCGGCGGCTCGGTTTTTCGACGACGACAACGGGCTGACCCATGGGTTCGAGCCTAGTTCGCGGGCTCCGAGGCGGTACGGTTCGCGACACCGGAATCGCGAGGAGGACACCGTGGCTCACCCGTCGATCGAAGAGTTCCAGGCTCAGGCGCTGAAGTTCCTCGAGGCCAATGCCGAACGCAAGGCGGCCGAGAAGAAGTTCGTGTGGGGCGAAGGCTCCGACAAGGTGTCGATGTTCGAGGAGAAGGATCGCTCGAGCGAGCGGCGCGACGTCGCCAAGGCACAGGAGTGGCGCCAGAAGAAGTACGACGCCGGCTTCGGATGGATCACCGGACCCGAACAGTTCGGGGGTCGTGCGCTGCCCGCGGCGTACCAGCGTGCGTACGACTCGGTCGAGTCGAAGTTCGACGTGCCGAATCAGAGTTGCTTCACCATCGGCCTCGGCATGGTGGCGCCCACGATCCTCGCGCACGGCTCCGATCTCGCGCGTCAGTCGTACCTGCAGAAGATGTGGCGCGGCGAGATCATCGGCTGCCAGTTGTTCAGCGAACCCGGCGCCGGCAGCGACCTCGCCAGCTTGTCCACCAAGGCCGAACGTGACGGCGACGAGTGGATCATCACTGGCCAGAAGGTGTGGACCAGCGGCGCGCACTACAGCGACATCGGCGAGATCATCGCGCGTACCGATGTAAACCTGCCCAAGCACAAGGGCCTCACCGGCTTCATCGTCGACATGAAGGCACCCGGCGTGGAGATTCGCCCGTTGCGCCAGATGACCGGTGGCGCGTCGTTCAACGAGGTGTTCTTCACCGAAGTTCGCGTGCGCGACGACCATCGTCTGGGCGACGTGAACAACGGCTGGAACGTGGCCCTCACCACGCTCATGAACGAGCGGGCGGCCATCGGAGCCGGTGGCGGCGGCGGTGGCATCAACATGTTCGCCCGCGTGATCGAGATGGCGAAGTTCTACGGCGTACAGAACGATCCGGTTCTGCGCGACGAACTCGCCAACCTGATCATCAAGAACCGCGTGGCCGCGTTCAACAACCAGCGCGCGCTCGACAAGATCAAGGCCGGGCAGATGCCCGGACCCGAGATGAGCATGGCCAAGCTCGTCGGCACCGACAACATGCGCCGCATGGGCGACTTCCTGTCGCACATCCTCGGCGCCAAGTTGGTGGCCGACAGCGGCGAGTGGGGCACCTACGCCTGGAGTCAGTTGATTCTCGGCACACCTGGCGGACGCATCGCCGGCGGTTCCGACGAAGTGATGCGCAACATCCTCGCCGAGCGCGTGCTCGGACTTCCGAAGGATCCGGGTATCGACTCCACCAGTGCGTTCAAGGACCTCAAGACCGGAACTCA
>CAZELU010000063.1:0-9650 GCA_964513215.1 uncultured Bifidobacterium sp. | reverse complement strand
GGGGAATACTATTGCGAGATAAAATTGACGCAATAAATAACCAAACAACCTCATTGTTAATCTCGCTGTCATTCTGTAGAAGCTTACGTCCCAATACCCCTAAGCCGATTTCTGAAGCTTCGATCGCTCCCAGTGCCAACAGAGCGGCAAACTCTCTAACATGACTATCCACCCTTCTCAGATTGCTGAAAGCTCTATCAATTTCTTCTCTAGCGTTATCATTATCGCCAGAGTCTAAAAATTGTTGTACTCTTCTAAGCATTGTTGTCATTCTGTGCTCCCAGGGTTATGGTTAAATATGGGCTACCCTAATAATATATAGTGTAGGTCATCCCACAAGTTAAAGACCAGAGGCGTCTAATATGACTCTCAACATTTAATCCTTACACTACAACGCAAATTATATGTCTATTCAAGATAATGCACTAGCATTACCATTACTCCCCAGCATAATAACTGGGGACTCAATGGTAATAGTACTAATTCGTAATGGAACGGTACTACCATACCGCATTAATCTAAGTACCCTATTACCTGGACCCGCTACAGCCAGCGTACTAGGCACTATCAGGCTAACCGGCGATCTAGGAGGTACAGCTCAATCGCCTACTGTACCTGGCCTGGCAACGCGAGCCCCCATCAATAATGCAGCACTAACCGGGGCCCCCACTGCGCCCACACCTCCTAGTGGCGACAATAACACGCGGTTAGCCACTACTGCCTGGGTACGCACGCATATAAACTAACTGGGTTAATGCTACAGCATCTGGTGGGGGTGATTTACTGGCGCTCAATAATTTAAATGATGTAAATAACACACAGACTGCGCTCAATAATCTAGTAGATGGTGATAATAATATCCACACTACAGGCACTATTAGGTGGAGCACCAATATAGCTAATATAGGTGGGCTACCACCAGCTAATACCTACCGAGGTATGTTTGCTGCAGTCAATGGCGCGGGGGGTGCCTATTATTCTAATGGTACTGAGTGGCTACGGTTAGATAGGGCCCTGCTCAATGACCTCAATGATGTTAATACTGCAGGTGTAACTAATGGTCAGGTTCTAGCATATCAGAGTGGTAACTGGATACCTACTACTCTGGTGTCAGGAGGGGCGGGTCCAGCCAATACTACTGATCTACCTGAGGGGGCTAACCTCTATCATACAAGCGCTCGAGTAGATGCGCGTATCGGGCTGGCGGAATTATCTGATCTACTGGATGTCAGCAATACAGCAGCTACTAATGGGCAGTACCTAGCGTGGAATAGCGCAACTAGTAACTGGGTTCCTACCACACCAGATACTGGTGGTGGTTCTACTTTCACTAGCCCTCTTACTACTAAGGGCGATCTACATACATATAGTACTACTGATGCCCGTCTGCCCATAGGGGCTAATGGCACCTTCTTAGTGGCTGACTCTGCAACGACGACGGGGCTACGGTGGCAGGCCCCTCTATCGCTTAATAACATTATTGATGTTAATACGCCAGATCCCAATGATAATGATGTGTTAACCTGGACGGGCAGTGAATGGGAAGCCGTCGCATCTGTTCCTCTCTTACCACTAGACATAACAACTCCCAGCGCGGGGCAGGTACTACGATATAATGGCACTGATTGGGTCAATCAATCCCTCTCTCTGATTGGACTATCAGACGTGAGCATAAGTAGCATTGATCTAGAAGATGGAGACACTATAGTCTGGGATAACACTAGTAATAAATGGGTGCGCTCTAGTGTACAGGCCCCCACTGATACTGATGATATAACTGAGGGTACAACTAATCTCTATTATACTCCTGGGCGTGTAGCTACTGAGTTCAATACTCTCATAGCTGCCACTACTCTCAATGCGTTATCCGATGTAGCCGCACCATCGCCTACATCAGGACAGAGCCTAGTATGGAATGGTACTAATTGGGCCAATAGCTCACTAATACCCACAATATCTAAGGGTGATATAGCTGTACAAGGGGCTACAGCACTAATTCGGCTCCCTGTAGGTAATGATGGTCAGGCACTATTGGCTGATAGTACTACAACCACTGGCCTGCGATGGGGCGCAGCTGGTGGTGGGAGCGGCGGTACTCTAGCGGGCCTATCTGATGTAGTCATCACCAGCCCCACACAGGGTCAGGTGCTGACATGGAATGCTACTACCAGTAGATGGAACGCGGCTAATCCCAGTAATCAGGTATCACTCAATAGACAGCCCCTCACTGGTGTATTGAGTCTCACACTATCTAGCGCTGGCACACAGCACCTAGATCCTAACGGCATGAACAGAGACGTATTCCTACCCCCCAATCCTACGGCGGGCACACGCTTCCGTATACTGAACCTGGCACCTGCGTTTAATATTGTAGTTAAGGATCCCAATACTAACATTACTGTATTGACGCTAGGTAATAGTAGCGCGAGTATACAGGCAGAGTTTACGTGGGATGGTGTAGGTTGGTACTTTTGGGGGTAATGCATGTCTAGGAATACTGGTGAATTTATACCCTCTATTCAATATAGTGGGGCCCGCACTAATATCATCAACCGCAGAACAATTGATGAGCTACTCGATGTAGGTGGGGCCGCGCCAACTAATAATCAGGTATTGACATGGGACGCCCTACTAGGTCTATATGTGCCTAGAAACCCTACTGGTGGTGGTGTTTCGTCTCTATACGACCTAATCGAGGTTAATATTACGCCACCCGTAAATGATGGTCAGGTATTAACTTACACTAGTGGCGCATGGCGCCCCCTATCACCTAACCTCTCATTCTACGCGCTGACGCAGATATCCATCACACCTGGTACGCTGAATACAGGGGACGTGTTGATATTCAACGCCACCACGGGTCTATGGACTGGGGGCTCCGCACCTAGTGGTAGTATTAGCGGGCTGAGTGATGTATTTATAGATGGTCCTATAAGCTCGGGCCAACTACTCACGTATGACGGCACTATTAGTAAATGGAGGCCCACGTTCTTCAACGCGGTTGGTAGTGTCAATGGTCTAGTGGGTAGTGTCACACTGACCACAGATAATATCAATGAGAGTATCAGCAGGCAGTACTATAATAATAATCGAGTAGAGACCTATCTCAATACGCGCTCCGTTGATATACTGGCGGACGTCAGTACGAGTGGGGCCACTAATAACCAGGTACTAGCATGGGATGGTACAATGTGGATACCACGCTCTATCGGTGGTATATTCTCACTGCGTCTACAGGATCTATCTGATGTATTCGCTGTTAATCCACTTAATGGGCAGACTATAGTATGGAGCTCTGCCAGTAATAGATGGCAGCCCGGCTCCATAGTGGAGTTAGACAATACTGATGACTTACCCGAGGGTACAGTTAATAAGTATGCTAGTATATCTAATATCAACAGTGCACTCAATAGCATATCTATAAATGCACTCAATGACGTACAGATCAGTGTAAATACGCTAACTAATGGTCAGTTCCTAGTCTACTCGAATGGTCAGTGGATCAATAGCTCAGCGGGCGCGGCCAATACGGATGGGCTACCCGAGGGCTCAACTAATAGATACTATACTGACCTACGTGTCAAGACATACCTGAACAATAACTCCATTAATGAGTTCCTGGATGTCGAGAGTACTGGAGCAACAGGCGGTCAGGTATTAGCATGGGATGCAGCTACTAGTCGCTGGCGCCCCACTACTACACTCACTTCGCTAACTGACACCGATAACGTACCTGAGGGAAGTACCAATAGGTATTTTACTGATGCCAGAGTAGACGCACGCCTCAACCAGATATCCATAGACGCCTTCCTGGATGTAGATCTAAACCCACCACCGCAGGCCGGTCAGGCGCTGATATACGATGCCTCGTCGGGACGATGGAGGCCCGATGATACTACAGAGGTATCGACTCCCCTAATATACAACTCACCAGGGGATACTAATGGGCTAATCAACTTCCTAGGAACGCGGGGCCAGAGTCAGACATTCACTGTACCGACATCACTATCGTACCCCTGGTTAATCATAGCCTCGTTATCCACTAACCTAACAGGTCAACCGGCATCTAATGCCATAGACCGCAATAATGCCACACTGGTACATACGTCAGGGGCTATAGATAGTACCTGGACAGTGGACCTAGGGCGGAATAAGACTATCAAGTTAGATAGATACACTATACGGGGGCGGGCCGATACTGATGAGAACCTACCCCGTAACTGGAAGCTAGAGGGCAGTATAGATAGCATAGTATGGGTAGAACTACACGAGCAGATAAACGGCGGGCCTGACCAATCCCAGTGGTGGGTATCCCCAGCCCTCGTTATTAATGACTCATACCGCTACCTACGTATACGGCAGACGGATATCAACAGCACGGGGCTCCTCTTCCTGACTATGGCGGAGATAGAGTTCTATGGCCTACTCAATATACGGGGGGTCAGCGCGGGCGTCAACTCAACTGATAATCTACGCGAGGGTAATATCAACAAGTACTATACGGATAGTCGTGTTGATACTCGATTGAGTCAGCAGACCATTGAGGTATTCGCTGATGTAGCCACCTCACCACGAGTGGATGGTAGCTCTCTAGTATGGAGTAGTAGTAATAATAGATGGCAGCCCACCGCTATCAATACTCGTGACCTACGCATACGAGACCTAACTGATGTAACTATAACAGGCACGCCAGTTAATAACAGTGTGCTGGCCTATGACTTACCTACTCAGAAGTGGGTGCCCGCTACGTTCACGGCACTGGGAGTCACATCGATAGATGACCTACCTGACGTAGATACATCGACTGTGCCCCCAACCATCAACCAGGCACTGATATGGAATGGCTTCAACTGGATACCAGGCGCACCTCCACAGGCAGTAATGAGTGTCAATGGACAGCTAGGCGCAGTTAGTCTAACTACCGCTAGCATAACAGAGGCCGGCGGTAACTTCTACTTCACTAATTCACGCTTCCTGACTCAACTGCGAGCTAATACAATACAAGAGCTATCCAATGTAGCTGATACTACTCCTACAACGGGACAGGTACTAGCCTTCTCTGGTGGAGAGTGGCGGCCCACTGACGTATCAGCTGGCGGGAGTGAGGGCCTAGCGCTGCAGACACTATCAACATCAGGTAATGTGGTAGTAGGTAATATGTATCTAGTAGATATAACAGCGGCTACCGTAAATGCAGCGTTACCCATAGCCTCTAATGGAGCCCGCCTGGCATTCAAGTTAATAGCAGGCGTAGCAGCTGGTAGAGTATTAAATATAACTACTACCGAGACTATAACAGCAGGTAGTATTAGTGATACCACGCTGACACTAGATACAATAGAACAGATGGTAGAGTTAACTTACCGCGCCGGTGTGTGGCGTATAACGGGAGCTATAATTCGTGGTTAACGTAAACATAATGGGACTAGGTCCTCGCGGCCTATCAGTAGCACTAGAGGCGCTCAACAGAGGCCTCAGCGTACGTGCATGGGACCCGAGGCCCCTGAGTAGCTGGAGTAAAGATGAAGTAGTACCCAATCTACAGATGAGGAGTCCTATCTCCTTCGACCTATGCACTAATATAGAGAATGCTGATTACAGCCTCTGTCACTACCTACGACGAGAGCGTATACTGGGGGGCCAGCGTGAGATAGAGGCAGTGCAGGAACGATGCAACAGGGGTGTATTCGAGGGCTACTTACAGTGGGCCTTACAACGAGCACTGAGCATGGGCCTATCTCTAGGCCCTCTGGAGGAGGGGCCCCTGGTTATAGCTACAGGACAACGAGAGCAGCGCGTGCCTGATTGGACAGTGGGTTACGATACTCATACGCTCAGTCACTACCTGAAGCACCCGGTGCGTAATAAGCGTCTCCTGGTACTGGGTAGCGGTCAGGGCGCGGCAGAGGCAGTAGCGTACCTAGCGCAGAACAATGAGGTTACCTGGAGTCACGGGGGGTACCGTATAGATAATTACCCCGCCCCATCCTACGCGCACTGGTATAATAAGACAGCGCTAGGCGGATACTATAGAACCCTCCCATTAAATAAACGTGCTGAGTACCTATCTCGTGTTAAGAGTTGGGGGCCCAGCATCACACCCTATATAGCCAATGAGCTGGCCCAGTATAATTACAAGGAGATGCCCCGCATAACTAATAGTAAAGAGATACCAGGTGTGGATTCTATTGTATTAGCGACTGGCTTCTACCCATCGTGGCCAATGAAATATCCTGCTGATCCAATATTAGTTAGATTTCCACTAGTTAAGCCCGGCTTTCGTCTAATAAAGAATGTATATATAACGGGAATAGGGGCCACAGCATACGACGGGCCTCGTCAGAACTCATTGATTAGCGCTGGTATAACCAGTCGCGAGATAGTCAATGCCATAATAGAAGACGCCATAGTGAGATAATGAGTACTACCATCATAAGTAAGACTACACCAGAAGGGCGACTATATCGTCTGATACAGATGAGAGACACACTGCCCTTACGTGTGGGAATAGGTCGCTATACGACATGGGCCCCCGATAACCCACTCAGTATAGATGAGCCGCCGGATAGACCTATACCGCAGGACCCTGCATTCCTGAGCACACAGGTTATACTGCGCCCTCACCGAGTATCACTGGCCTATAGAGTAGAGAGCGGCGGTGATATTATACAGGGGGACCAGCGCTGGAACATAATACCTAACGATAGAGCTGACCTTACATCACTCCTAGGCTTATCGCCCCAGGCGCTATACGTAGAGGCAATAGTATCCGGTGAGCAGGTACCCGAGGCCTTCCGCTCCGCATCACTGCTAACTGATGTAGTATTACAAACAGGCGCGAATACTAATGCTGACTTCTGGCTACCCGGCGAATGGGTCGACACGGGCCCTGCGCAGATGGCACTCCTATTCACTCCCGTCACTCACGCGGCCCCTACTGACCGCACACGCGTTAAATTCATATTACCTATTTAATCGATGTCCATATTACAAAGAGCAGAATACCCCGAGAATTATACCCTCGATAGTAATTGGGTGAAGGTACTACCAGAGGACGGCCACCCCCTAGTGGCACAGGACCTCCTAGAGATGCAATCAATAGTGCAGGGCCAGTTCCAGACCGGTATGGATGCGCTCTATAGAGATGGTACTATACTCTCTGGTGTAGAGTTAGTCGTCGTAGGTGATGACGGTACGACCATGGATATCCTGATAACTGAGGGCCGTGTATATGCTGCGGGTGTAGTAGTCAAGACTGAGCCCGCGCGCTTTCAGGTATCACGAGAAGGAGAGACTACATTTTATCTCGAGGTCACTACTACCGTACTCGAGGATGAGAGTATGCGGGCCGGCAATCAATACGGGCCCCGAGGGGCATCTCGATTAGTAGTTAATAGTAGTATAGTCCTTACGGGGCGAGGGTATCCTCTCTACTCTATACGCAATGGAATACCTATTAATAGAGCGAGGGACCTACCTGGTGGTATCGAGGAGACACTAGCAGAGAGAGTATTTGAGAGACACGGTAACTTCTGCGTGCGCGGGCTGAACCTAGCGCTCATAGACCGCCCCCGCACTCTAGCTGATACTAGTCTAGTAGCGCTCAATGAAAATTACTCTACACTAGAGGCGCGGGCCACTGAGTCACGTAGCCTATACCTAGAGAGTAAGAGTAGACTAGATGGATTACTACTGCGACTAGATGACGCACGGGATATAAGTAGTGTCAGCCCCACACCCGCTAACCTGACTATACTCGCTGATCTTGAGACGCGTGTAGTGGAAGAGGAGGCCCTGGTAGCTACACTGGAGGCTACCTACAGAGAGAGACAGACGGCAGCACGAGGCGGGCTGGCAGAATTAGAGGAGGCCCGACGTAGATCAGAGTCCTCACTTGGTATGTCACTGGCACCTGGAGTAGCCTACGTCGTGGGGCGTAGAGTAGTTATAGATACACCAGTAAACCTAGCACTACGGCGTACTACGGATAGTCAGGTAGTAACGGCGGCTACATTTACCTATGCGGGCGTAACTGCTGTAGCCAACCGCACCATATCGCTGCAGGGTACCTCCACATGGGCTAATGTACTAGCACAGGGTACCCAAGTAAGCATAAGCTTTGCCCCTATCAATAACTCGACTATAACTGTGACGGCTAATACTTCAGCAGCCACCTCAGTAGAGACCTTCATAGACTATATAATAACTCGCATAGCTACTGGCACTGATAGTAATAGTACCATTACTGGTACCAACATTACTACGGATGCGGCCCGTAATCTACTCCGAGATGCCATAGCCTTCCGCCGTAATGGGCTGACACTCGTCATGGAGTCCATAGGCATAGGTACCACGTCTAACCTAGTGAATATTACCATAGGTATCACTATCACAGGAGGGGCCCCCAGTAGTATACTACTCGTCGACGTGCCCAGCGGTCCCATTGGGGGTGCAGCCAATACTAATGAGTTTAAGTTAACTCGCCGACCCGTCAAGGAGGTAACGCGACTAGTAGCTACGCTCCAGGAGAATACGGCTGCTATAGTGCGCGGGCCTACACCTGGCACTAGTGACTACCTAGGGCGAGATACTGTATCTAGAGTGAAACGGGTATTCCAGGGCTCCACTAACTACGCAGAGGGCCGGGATTTCCAGGTTCTCGATGGTGGTAGACTGGAGTGGGCTCCTAATGGCACAGGAGCTCTAGAGCCGGCACCTGGCACTACTTACTTTGTGACGAATACATACTCTAGTCAATTAACACTAGGAGTAGATTTCAATCTCCTGACGGCTACTGACACTATAGTATTTACTGGTACACGGAGCCCCGCACCTAATACCACATTCCAGGTAGACTATAGCTATTTCCTCAGCCGCATAGCTATAGTGACTCTAGATAAGGGGGGGCAGCCTGCTGTCATATATGGTGAGGTAGGAGTTAATCCACAGCCTCCTGCTGTTAGTGATTCAGTATTACCACTAGCACGTGTGCTTATAAGTAATAATAGTGCCATCATTGAGCCTATCGACTGTCGCCCTGTCAATTACGATAGTATACGGCAGCTAGCCAGCGCCGTATCATCGTTATCAGATGATATAGATAGACTACGACTCACAACTAGAGCAGAGGGGCTGGCCTTCACTAATACAGGGGCCGTACCCAACTTTACATCTATCGATGCTCTAGTGAATAGTAGCGGTATTAATCTAATGGAGAGCACAGGTATGCTCTCGCCTCTAACTAATAGTCTGACATCCAATAGAGTATATAGTGATGTCAGAGCAACGGCCCCCTCAGCTAGACCTAATAACGCAGGAGACCCCTACATTGTAGTACCTACATATACAGAGAGTATATTCCTCGAGCAAACTAAGCTGACGAAAGAGAGGAGTATACAGCACACTATAGCCCCGCGGTTATTCTGTCGTAGAGTCATCATGGCTAATCGCGATCTAGGGCGGATTAACCCCTGTGACGAGCTGGCCGTCCGAGGAGCTGCTCTATTCAGCTCCACTAGTAATCCCCTCTATCGATTTATCAATGAGGGGAATAGAGCAGAGTTCACGCGGCTATCCCGTCGTGTACAAGAGGCCATATCAGTAGGTGAGGCTATACCAGCTATAGGCGCTAATCTAATGGGGAGCGAGGA
>CAZELU010000062.1:0-9654 GCA_964513215.1 uncultured Bifidobacterium sp. | reverse complement strand
TGAATCAGCCGACGACGTCGGCGTGATGTGCCGCCACCAGGTCGGGGTACGAGCGCCGGTAGTAGTTCCAGATCTGTTCGCCGTACAACGCGGTCGGCGTGCTGCTCGTGCCCGTCGCGCCCGACAGGAGTTCTTCGCGCTTGGCCATGAACCCGGCCTCGCGGTGACGTGGGCTGGCCGCCACGGCCTCGACGAAGCGTGGGTCGAGCTCGAGCGGAGCCAAGCTGGCGCGCAGGTCGGGTCCGTGAAAGTAGGCCGACGAGAATCGCGGTTGAGTGGCGACGACCCGATGTTTGGTGGCGACGAGGTAGTTGCTGGTCATCGACTGCAGCATCTCACCCAGGTTCACGACGATGGCGTCGTCGCGCGGTGGAACGTCGATCCACTCGCCGTTTGGGTTGAGGGCCTGCAGTCCACCCACGCCGTGCTGCATCAGCAGAGTGAGGAAGCCCGCGTCGTTGTGGCTGTTGACGCCGGCCTCACCTTTCGGTGTCGTCGGGTATGAGATCAACTTCATCAGCGAATAGGGACGTTCACCGAAGCGATCACGGAAGGTTGCGGGCGGCAAGCCGAGGCCCCGGGCCAGCACCGTCATGAGTTCGTTGGCGAGGTCGTCCAGGTGGCCGAAGAGCTCGACCACCGTGTCGCGGAAACCCGGAAGGGTCGACTCGGGAAGCCATTGATTGGGCCCGTCGATGCGCAGGTACGCCGGCAAGGTGTGGGCGGGGTAGGGCGGGTTCTCCGACGAGAGATCGAGTTGTTCTCGATGGTCGACCTTGTTGTCGGTCAGTTCCGAACCAATGTCTTCCCAGCCACGGAAGTACGGCGAGTTGGCCTTGGCGATCTGCCGCTTGACGTCGCGCGGGAGTGCGAAGAACGAGCGCAGGAGAGCGAGGTGGCGATCGAGAAGCGCTCGGTCGATGCCGTGATCGACCAAGGTGAAGAACCCGACCTCGTGGCAGACGCGAACGAGATCGCGGGCAGCGGACGCCATATCGCCGTGTCGCCACGACGTCGCGGAGATCTCGGGAATCTCGGTGAACACCGCCATGTGGAGCGGGTGACGGGAATCGAACCCGCATAGCCAGCTTGGAAGGCTGGAACTCTAGCCATTGAGCTACACCCGCAAGGGAGGCTCATGTTAGCGAGCCGGACCTCCGACGAGCACGGGCGATCAGGACCACCAGGCCGATCGCGATCAGCGCGATGGCGCCGTACTGGATGTAATCGCCCCAGCGTCCCGCCTTCTTCCACTGGTCACCCAGGCCCCAGCCGATCGAGATCCAGATCGTGTTCCACACGAGCGAACCGAACGCGGTGAGCGCGGTGAAGCGCCCCAGCGGCATCTTGTCGGCTCCCGCTGGAATCGACACGACCGATCGAACCACGGGCACCAGTCGACCGAAGAGGACCACCAATGTTCCGTGGCGCTCGAACCACTGGAAACCCTTGTGAACATCCGACTTCTTCAAGCCGACGAACCGACCGACGCCGGCGAGGAACGCTTCGAGTCGTTCCTCGTTCAGAAGTCGACCGACGCCGTAGAGGAAGTACGCACCAACCACCGATCCGATCGTGGCGAACACGATCGCCCCCACGAACCCGAACCGCGTCTCGCTCACGTTGAAGCCGGTGAGAAGAAGGACGAGTTCGGAAGGGATGGGCGGGAAGATGTTCTCGAGCGCGACCAAGGCCGCTACGCCGAGGAGTCCGATCGCATCGATGAAGTCAGCGGCCCAATCGATCATCGTGTCGAGCCTAGATCGTGAAGCGTTCAGTACCGGTTGACGGTCGACTTGAACTTGCTCATGAGATGCGGCCCGGCCGCGATAGGCGAGTGACGGGCCACTTCGCCTGGGGCGAGACACGTGGGCAAACACTCGATCACGGCGTCCCAGTTGGCGTTGTGGAAGAACGCGATCGACTGCCGTCGACCGGCCGGGATCGTCACCCGATGCAACGTCGATCGCCAGCGATCATTGGTCCAGCGTTCCATCGCATCACCCAGGTTGACGACCAACGCACCTCTCGGCGGATCGACGTCCACCCACTCGTCGTCCGAACGGCGCACCTGAAGACCCGGTTGATCGGGGTCGGTCTCGAGGATGGTGAGTGTTCCGTAGTCGGTATGAGCACTCGCGCCCCATTGTCCGTCGGCGATTGCGACCGACGAATCGGCGGCCCCGGGGTAATCGAGGGCGCGCATAGCACTCGTGTGTCGGTCGATCATCGCGTCGAAGTAATTGTCGGGCAAGTGGAGGGATTCGGCCATCAACGAGAGCAGGCGCGCGGCGAGTTGGCTCAAGGCGGTGTAGCGCGCAGTCCACGATTCTTGAAGCGCTGGAAGCTCGTCGGGCCACAGATTGGGTGACCATGCGAAGTCCTCGTCGGGATCGGTGATGGTGTGTGGAGGCTTCGTCACCGGACCGATCGCGAACGACTGCTTGCGGTCGGGTGGCGCGGCGTCTCCGAGCGACCGGGCCAGCGTCTCGCCCGACAACGGCGAGTAGCCGTACGGATACCCCGCGTAGGGCATGGCGACTCTCATCCGTGCCGCGAGAGGAAGATCGAAGAAGTCTCGAGCCGCTCGCCACGACGCGCGAAGTACCGATTCCGACACACCGTGGCCCGTCACGCAGAAGAATCCGATGTCTTCGCAGGCTCGGGCGATGGAATCGGCCGAGCCCGGACGCGACAGGTCGATCACGGGAATCCCGCTCATGGTTCGACCTTAGATCGGGGACTATCGTCGCTCAGGCGTGTTGAAGCGGTTGCTATACGAGTCGTTGAAGCCCTTCCGAAGGGTTCTCGCGGTGGTCGTCATCTTTCAGGCCATCCAAGCCGTGGCGGGGCTCCTGCTTCCCACTCTCAACGCCGACATCATCGACAAGGGCGTCGCGCGTGGCGACACCGGATACATCGGCCGTCTGGGTCTGGTGATGCTCGGAGTGTCGCTGATCCAGGTGCTGTTCTCGGTTCTGGCCGTTCGCTTTGGTGCGCGTATCGCCATGGGCTTCGGTCGCGACCTGCGGGCCTCGCTCTTCCATCAGGTCAACTCGTTCTCGGCTCGCGAACTCAATTCTTTCGGGTCACCGTCGTTGATCACTCGCATCACGAACGACGTGCAACAAGTGCAGATGCTGGTTCTGATGACGTGCACGATGTTGCTCGCCGCGCCTTTCACCGCGGTAGCCGGAGTCGCCCTGGCCATTCACGAAGACGCCGGTCTGTCGTGGATCATCGTGGTGTCGATTCCCGTGGTCGTGTTCCTGCTCGCCAACATCATCGGCCGAATGGTGCCCAACTTCCGAGTCATGCAGGAGAAGGTCGACCGCATCAACGAGATCCTTCGTGAGCAGCTCACCGGTATCCGCGTCGTTCGAGCATTCGTGCGCGAGCCGGAGGAGATCGAACGGTTTCGATCGGCCAATTCATCGCTCACCTCCACTGCCTTGCGGGGCGGGCGGCTGCAAGGCTTGATGTTCCCGACGGTCACCTTGGTGGTCAACGCGTCGTGTGTGGCGGTGGTGTGGTTCGGCGCCTATCGAGTGGAAGACGGTTCGACGCAGATCGGGTCGCTGCTCGCGTTCCTCACCTATCTGATTCAAATTCTGATGGCCGTGCTGATGTCGACTTTCATGGCCGCTCTGTGGCCTCGAGCCTCGGCGAGCGCCGAGCGCATCGTTGAAGTTCTCGATACTCAAACCTCGGTGGTGATCTCGCCCGACGCTCGCACGACCGTCGACGAGCGGGCCACCCTCGAGTTCCGTCACGTCGGTTTCAGCTATCCCGGAGCGGCCGAACCGGTGTTGCGTGACGTCTCGTTCCGAGTCGGGCCGGGAGAAACTCTCGCAATCATTGGCAGTACAGGTTCGGGAAAGACGACTCTCGTCAACTTGATCCCTCGCCTCGTCGACGCGACGGCCGGCTCGGTGTTCGTCGATGGTGCCGATGTTCGCGACCTCGCTCCCGAAGTGATCTGGTCACGAGTCGGGCTCGTTCCTCAGAAGCCGTTCCTCTTCTCGGGCACCGTCGCATCGAACCTTCGATACGGGAAGACCGATGCCACCGAAGCCGAGATGTGGGAGGCGCTCGACATTGCGCAAGCGGCGGACTTCGTGGCGCAGATGCCGGGCGGTCTCGAGGCGCCGATCACCCAGGGCGGGGCCAATGTGTCGGGCGGTCAGCGACAGCGACTTTCCATCGCCCGCGCGGTGATTCGTCGCCCGGAGTTCTACGTGTTCGACGACGCCTTTTCGGCTCTCGACCTCGCCACCGACGCGCGGCTGCGGTTCGCCCTCGCGCCGATCACTCGCGACGCGGTGATGATCGTGGTCGCCCAGCGCGTCTCAACCATTCGCCAGGCCGACCACATCTTGGTGCTCGAAGACGGCGACGTGATGGGACTCGGAACACACGACGAACTGCTCATGTCGTGCCCGACCTACCAGGAGATCGTTCAATCGCAGTACAGCGAGGAGGGCGCGGCATGAATCAGCCTCGCGGCGCCTCGGTCACCGAGATGCGGACCGGCCGGTTCCACTCGGTCGGCATCCCCACCGAGAAGTCGAAGGACTTCGGAGGAACCTCGCGCCGTCTCGCGCGTCGACTCGGTCGCGATGGAACCGTGGTCATCGTCATCATGGTCCTGGCCGTCTTCAGCGTGACGCTGGTGGTGCTCGGACCACGCATTCTCGGGCGAGCCACCGACATCGTGTTCGAAGGGTTGCTCGCGGACGGAATCGACTTCGGGCGTCTGCACCGGACCCTGGGTCTGGCTCTGGCGGTGTACGTCGGTTCGTACCTCCTCGGTTACCTCCAAGCCTTCTTGTTGGCCGGAGTCGTGCAGCGAACGATGTTCCGACTTCGGCGCGACGTCGAGACGAAGATTCACGCGTTGCCGCTGTCGTACGTCGACCAGAACTCGCGTGGTGACCTCTTGAGTCGAGTCACCAACGACATCGACAACATCTCGCAGAGTCTCCAGCAGTCGCTCAGCCAACTGCTCACTTCGGTGCTCACGATCATCGGTGTTCTGGTGATGATGTTCGACGTCTCGGTGCTGCTCGCCCTCATCGCGCTCGCCGTGATCCCTATCTCTCTGTTCGCCACCAAGAGCATCGCCAAGCGGTCACGGGCCAAGTTCATGGCCCAGTGGTCGAAGACCGGTCAAGTGAACGGAATCATCGAAGAGACCTTCACGGGGCACGCGATCGTCAAGGCGTTCGGTCAGCAAGCCGACGTCGAGGCTCGTTTCGCCAACACCAACCGCGAACTCTTCGAGGCGGCCGACGGCGCGCAGTTCATGTCCGGATCCATCCAGCCCGTGATGATGTTTCTCGGCAACCTCAACTACGTGGCCATCGCCGTGATCGGTGGAATGCGCGTCACTTCGGGTGCCCTGACTCTGGGCGACATTCAAGCGTTCGCGCAGTACTCACGCCAGTTCACGGTGCCGCTCACGACGACGGCATCGATGTTCAATGTTCTGCAGTCGGGTGTGGCGTCGGCCGAGCGTGTCTTCGAACTGCTCGACGCAACCGAGCAGTCCCCCGATCAGGGGGAGGCGCCGGCGGAGCCGACGCGTGGTGACGTCCGCTTCGAGAACGTGTCGTTCTCGTACTCGCCCGAGCGTCCTCTCATCAGCAACTTGTCGTTCGAGGCTCGACCGGGTGAGACCGTGGCGATCGTCGGGCCCACGGGGGCCGGCAAGACCACTCTCGTCAATCTCTTGATGCGCTTCTACGAACTCGACGGCGGACGCATCGTTCTCGACGGTCGAGACATCGCTGCGATTCCGCGTTCGGCGCTGCGGTCGCAGATCGGCATGGTGCTGCAGGACACCTGGTTGTTCAACGGCACGATCCGCGAGAACATCGCCTTCGGTAATCCGCAGGCAACCAACGAGCAGATTCTTGCGGCAGCCAAGGCCACGTACGTCGACCGCTTCGTTCACTCTTTGCCCGACGGTTACGACACGGTGCTCGACGGTGAAGGTGCCGCGGTGAGTGCGGGCGAGAAGCAGCTCCTCACCATCGCCCGCGCGTTCCTGGCCGACCCGGCCATCTTGATCCTCGACGAGGCGACCAGTTCGGTCGACACGCGCACGGAAGTGCTCATTCAAAAGGCGATGTCGGCGTTGCGTCGCGACCGAACGAGCTTCGTGATCGCCCACCGCCTCTCGACCATTCGAGACGCGACCGTCATCTTGGTGATGGAGAACGGAGCCATCGTCGAACAGGGCTCACACGACGAACTCCTTCGCGCCAAGGGCGCGTATCACCGGCTCTACCAGTCGCAGTTCACTGGCGCCGCGACCGAATTGGGCTGATTCGGCCCAACGGCGGCTCGGCCGAATCAGGCCAACAACTGCTCGATGGCGCCGACGATCGCCGGATCGTCGGGCGCGACCATCGGACTGAAGCGGGCGACGATGCGACCGTCGCCGGCCACGAGGAACTTCTCGAAGTTCCAGCGGATGTCACCAGAGGTTCCTTCGGCGTCGGCCACCTGGGTGAGTTCGCTGTAGATCGGATGGCGGCCGTCGCCGTTCACGTCGATCTTCTCCGTGAGCGGGAACGTCACGCCATAGGTGACCGAGCAGAAGGTGGCGATCTCGTCGGGTGACCCGGGCTCTTGGCCCGCGAACTGGTTGCACGGGACTCCGACCACGCTCAGACCCTTGGCGCCGTAACGCTTCTGGAGGTCTTCGAGTCCGGTGTACTGAGGAGTCAGGCCGCATTTACTCGCGACGTTCACCACGAGGTACGCCTTGGCGCCGAACGAGCCGAGAGTCGAGGGTGAACCGTCGAGGCGATGAATCGGAAGATCGAGAATGCTCATGGACGAACCCTGCCACAGCACGGCTCGTCGTCGAGAGTCGGGGAGGGGGGATTTGAACCCCCGACCTCCTGCACCCAAAGCAGGAACGCTACCACTGCGCCACTCCCCGGTCACCGAGATGCTACCGGCCGCTCCCTTACGATCGAGAGCGTGACCGCTGTCGTCGTGGTGATCGTCGTGTGGGCGTTGTCACTCGTGGTCATCGCCCGACTCGTACGTCGTCGTTCGATGCAGGAGAAGAAGCGGCGCGACACCTTGATTCGCACTCTCGTCGACACGTCTCCCGGTGTGTCCCTGGTCTTCGACGCGAAGCGACGCGTCGTAGCGGCCAACGACGAGATCCGTCGTCACTCCGGAGGGTCACCGAGCGGTCGTTCGGTGGTCGACGCATTGGGCGTGGCCGATGATTCGGTGGCTGTCAAAGTTCTCGACGACGTGATGTCCACCGTTCTCGCCGGTGAGTCGGCATCGGCCGAGTTGCCCGACGAAGAAGACGATGGTTCGATGCGGATTCTCGAGATCGAGGGTCGACCTCTGGAAGGCGGGCAAGGCTTCCTCCAAGTGAACGATGCGACCGAACGACGTGAACGAGCGATGCGGTCGGCTCAGTCGGAGCGCATGGAGGCGCTCGGCGCGCTGGCGGGTGGTCTGGCTCACGACTTCAACAATCTGCTCTTCGTCACCCTGGGCAACTTGCAGTTGATGGCCACCAACGATGTCGTCGTGAACGACGAGAAGCTGTCGAAGTTCGTGTCGCGTTCGGTGTCGGCAGTGGAGCGCGGGGCCGAGATCACCAAGTCGCTGCTCGCGGTCGCGCGGAGCCAACCGCTCGAGGAGAGCGCGGTCACCCTGGCTGATCTGGTCAAGGGGATCCTTCCGCTGGTTCGGCAAGCCTTGGGTGCTGGACGCACGGTCGCGGTCGACATCCCCGATCAGTCGGTTCAGTTGATGCTCGATGCTGGTCGGCTTTCTTCGTGCATCCTGAATCTCGCCTTCAATGCCCGCGATGCCATGGGACCCAACGGCACCCTCACGATCGCGGCCCACCGCGTCGACGAACTCGATCCGTCGTGGGGCCTCACGGGTTCGTTCATTCGCCTGTCGATCACCGACGATGGATCGGGGATGAGCGAGGACGTCGTGGCTCGAGCCTTCGAACCGTTCTTCACCACGAAGAAGCCAGGCAGTGGAACGGGTCTCGGATTGGCGACGGTGTATGCCTTCGCGCGTCAGACCGGCGGGACCGCAACTCTCAGCAGCCGCCTCGGTGTGGGAACCACGGTGTCGCTCGTCCTTCCCGTGCACGACCCGTCCGACGCCGAAGCAGCCAGTGTGCCGCGCCGTCGTGCCGGACGACGAGTGGTCGTGGCCGATGACGAGCAGTCGTTGGCCGAACTCGTCGCGTCGTGGCTGATCGACGTCGGAGTCGACGCTCGATTCGCGACCTCACCCAAGTCGGCGCTCGAACTCGTGGAAGAGTTCGCTCCCGACGTCCTGGTCTCCGACGCGAACTTCGGCGAGGAGATCGACGGCATCGAGTTGGCCAAACTCGCGACCGCGATCCAGCCCGATCTGGCCGTGATCTTCATGACGGGTTACAGCTCGAGCATGCGCACTCTGCAGGAACTCGGAGAGCGAACCCTGGCCAAACCCTTCTCGCGTGACGACCTGTACGGTGCGCTCATGCCGTATCTCGCCGAGGCCAGTGATGTCTGAGTCTCCGCGCGTCTTGGTGATCGACGACGAGCCGGCGATCTGCGAGCTCATCGAAGCCGTCGCGGAATCAGCCGGCTTCTCCGTTCGTACCGCGAGTTCGCCCGCGGAGATCGAAGAGTCGATTCAGGGCCGTTTCGATCTGGTCGTGCTCGATTTGTCTCTCGGTGAGCTCGACGGCATCGAAGTGATGAGCCGTCTCGGAACAACGCATCGCGGCCTGCCCGTGATCCTCGTGAGTGGTGCCGACGAAACTCTCATCACCACGGCTGGCCGCATCGCCGAGATGCACCGCCTGCGTGTGATCGCCACGTTCGCCAAACCCTTCTCGCTCGATCTGCTTCGCTCGGCGATGCTCGAGTGGACGCACGTCGCCAACGAGCGCATCGATCCGACCGGTCCGCGCCTGCGTATCGACGACGAGGCGTTGTTCGACCCCGAGTTCATGCACCTCGTGTACCAGCCGAAGGTGTCGGTCTCGACGGGCGACGTGGTGGGCGTGGAGGCCCTCGTGCGCTGGCGGCACCCCGACAAAGGAGACGTGTCGCCCGCCGCATACGTGGCTCTGGTGGAGGATCTCGGCCGTACGTCCGAATTGCTCGATGCGATCATGACCATGGCCGCCCACGATCGTTTTCGATACCGCGCCTTGGCGTCGATGCCCGATGTCTCGCTCAACATCTCGGTTCTCGATCTCGACGACGACGAGTTGCCTCGCCGTGCGCAGCGAATTCTCACCACCACCTCGCCGGCAGAGTCGTGGACCTTCGAAGTCACCGAGACCACGCCGATTCCCGATCTGACTCCGACAGTGGCGGTTCTCACGCGATTGCGATTGGCCGGATTCAAGTTGGCCGTCGACGACTTCGGCACCGGGACGAGCAACTACGAGCGACTTCTGGTGGCGCCGTTCACCGAATTGAAAATCGATCGCGCCATGGTGAGTCGTCTCGACGCCTCGGCGGCCGAACCCGATGCGATGGTCCGATCGGGTGTCGACGTGGGCCATTCGCTCGGACTCCAGGTGGTTGCCGAAGGTGTCGAGACCGTCGAGCAGTTCACGCTCATTCGAAGTCTCGGTTGCGACGCGGTTCAGGG
>CAZELU010000061.1:0-9904 GCA_964513215.1 uncultured Bifidobacterium sp. | reverse complement strand
TGATCGCGGTCGACGTGCATCGACCTGGGATCGCCCGGCTGCTGGCCGACATCGACGAGGGCGGCCTCACCAATCTGCGAGTGGTGGAGGGTGACGCTCTGGTCTTCCTCGATCGGCTGAGCGATGAATCGATCGACGAGGTGTGGGCGTTCTTTCCCGACCCGTGGCCGAAGAACGCTCAGGCGCACCGCCGATTGGTCACTCCGGAAAGGGTCAGCCGCATCGCGCGCGTTCTGAAGCGGGGTGGATCGTTGCGGCTGGCAACCGATGTCGCTTCGTACGCGGCGCAGATGCGCCGTGTTCTCTCCGCCGACCCGAATTTCGGAAGCGTCGTTGACGAGCGTCCGCCGTGGCGAATCGAGACCCACTTCGAGCGTGAAGGGCGTGAGCGAGGGCGTGCGGCCGTCGATCTGCGCGCCACTCGTCAGTGAGCGAGGCTCACAATCCGAGTCCGGCGCCGGCGTTCAGATCGTCGGCGGCCGAGAACGCTCGGCGCACCAGTGAGTCCATCAACGCGGCTCCGCGCTCGTTGGCAGTGTCGAGAGTGAGGATGCTGGCGGCGAACGACGTGCAGTAGAAGAGCACACCTTCGGCGTAGCCGATGGTGATGCGATCGACGTCGCTCCACTCGTCGGGAACGCCGTGCGTCCGCAGACGTCTCGCGTACCGGTCGATCAGCTCGGTCTGCATCTCGCGTCGCATCGCCGTGGGCAAGTTGGTGCCGAGGAAGTACACGAGATCGGTGGTACTCGGCGCACGCATCGACAGCTGCCAATCGATGAGGGTCATCGAGCCGTCGGAGTCGAAGAACATGTTGTCGAGGCGGAAGTCTCCGTGAATGAGCGTGTTGGGCCACGACAGATACTTCGTCATCCAGTCGGCGACTCGTGGAGCGAAACCCTCGCACCATCGGAGAACGCGCTCGGGAAGCGAGTCGCCGTAGCGCGCGAGGAAGGTGGGCCAACCCATGTCGAACATCGCACCAACCGACAGGCTCATCGGGTCGGAGATGTCGGGCATCCAGTCGAGTGTCTTCAGTTCGGGGTGGTCGAACCACGAGCCGTGCAAGTCGGCCGCGGTGTCGATGGCGGTGCGCGCCTGATCGGCGGTCGGTCCGGCCACCTGATCGCCCGGGCGACGAGGATGCAGGTCTTCGAGGATGAGAACGTACGGATCGGTTCGCGAATAGAGGCAGTCGGCGATGCGCACACCGTGCATGTGCGGAGCCACCTCGGTGTAGAAGCGGTGCTCGCGCTCCCACACGCGCATCATCTGGCCGATCATCTGCCCACCCGGGTCGGCCGTCGGCATCTTCACGATCACCGACGACGGACAGCCCGTCCCGGTGAGGTGCACCCGAGCCAGTTGGCCCATGAATCCTTCACCGGCACCAATGATCTCGACGCGAATCGACGCGACTCGACACCCGAGAACCGACGACAGCCATTCGGCCGTCACTTCCGACATGACGCGCGGCGTCTCACCCATGTGTCGCCTCCCCCTCGTGCGAACGATTCCACCTTAGGTCGGCACGGGTACCCTGGGGGCGTGTCCGCGGCGATCGTCGAGCAGTTGACCGCGATCGTCGGCTCGGCCAACGTTCTCACGACTGGTCTCGATCGCTACGAGGTCGACTGGACTCGTCGCTACTCGGGTCGGGCCCTGTGTGTGGTTCGACCGGCCAACACCTCTGAAGTAGCCGCCGTCGTCTCGTGGGCCCGTCGGGTCGGTGTCGCACTCGTTCCGCAGGGCGGTAACACCGGACTGGTGGGCGGCTCGGTGCCGCGTGGGGGAGAAGTCGTGGTGTCGCTCGAGAGGCTGCGCCATATCGGCCCGGTCGACGCCCTGTCGCGCCAGGTGACGGTGGGGGCCGGGGTCACCATTCACGACCTGCACGAAATCGCTCGCTCGGCCGGCTTACGGTACGCGGTCGATTTCGGTGCGCGCGGCTCGGCCACGGTGGGAGGCTCGGTCGCCACCAACGCGGGCGGAATCAACGTGGTGCGCTACGGCATGACCCGCCAGCAGATCGTGGGCGTGGAGGCCGTGCTCGGCACCGGAGAGATCGTGTCGCACTTGCAGGGTTTGGTGAAGGACAACACCGGTTTCGATCTCGCGTCGCTCCTGTGCGGTAGCGAGGGCACTCTGGGCATCGTGACGGGGGTGCGGGTTCGGCTGGTGGCCGAGCAACCGGCCCGTGTCACCGCGTTGGCCGGCTTCGATCGTGTGGAGGCCGCAGTGGAAGCCATGGCGTCGCTGTGTCGTTCTCTCGACACCGTCGACGCGGCTGAACTGATGCTCGACTCCGGTGTCGACCTGGTGAAGACGGCGACTGGTGTCTCGTCTCCGATTCCGAGGGCCGCCGCCTACTTGCTGGTCGAGTGTTCGGCTCACGACGATCAGAGTGAGAGCCTGGGCGCCATTCTCGAGTCAGCGCCTGGTTTGAATGATGTGGCCATAGCGGTCACGCCATCGCAGCGCGATGCACTGTGGCGTTTGCGAGATGAGCACACGCCATCCATCAACACACTCGGCCCGCCGCTCAAGTACGACGTGACCGTTCCGATCGATCGATTGGCCGGGTTCGTGTCGTCGATCGGACGGGTGGTGGACGACGTGGCGCCGAGTGCCCGCACCTTCGTGTTCGGCCATGCCGCCGATGGCAACATGCACGTGAACGTGTCGGGTGCGGTCGACCGTGACGACGAGGTCACCGAGGCCGTTTTGCGCGCGGTGGTCGCCGAGGGCGGGAGCATCTCGGCCGAGCACGGCATCGGTGTGGCCAAGGCCCGTTGGCTGCATCTCAACCGGTCGGCGGTCGAGATCGGAGCCATGCGCGCCATCAAGGCGGCCCTCGATCCGGACGGGATCATGAATCCCGGCGTGTTGTTCGCCGACTGACGTCGATCAACTGGTCATGCCCTGGAGGCCCACCAACCCGCGGGCCAGTTCGATCTCGCCCATGTGGCGCAACCCGTGTTGGTAGATCCAGCACTCGAACCCATCGAGCACCGTGATGCCGGGTTCGCCGGCCACGCGTGCTGAGAAGGTCGACGCGATCTGCGGCGGGAATGGGCGTGTGATCACCACGCGGTCGAGTTCGGCCGGGGCCAAGCCCGCCAGCCAATTCTCCGTGCGCGAGAAAACCGCGCGCATGTAGTCGCGGAATGCGTCGAGGTCGCCGATGCGCTGGTGCACCATGTCGTCGACCGTTCGGTGCTTGCCGTGATCGTTGACGGTGAGGGCCACCCGTGACTGCCACTCGTCGTTCCAGATGGGTGCCTGTCCGGTGAGCAGCATGAACGACCCGTCGTGCACGTTGACGTAGTGGAACAACGAGAACGCGATCGGGACGACGCCATCGCGTTCGAAATGGTTCACGTGTGAGAGGTCCATCGTGGCCAAGGCGTCTTCGTAGAGGGTGTGCAGAGCGGCGATTCGCCGACGGAGCGAGTCGAGGACGAGCGCGTTGGTCATGGCCCAACCATAGGTGAGGTCGACCTGCGCTCTGATACGTTCGGCCCATGCGCTTCGGCAAGATCGACTTCGATTACGCCGCCGATCTGGCTGGCCGCGATCCGGCCGCTGACGGCCCGATCTACATGGTCAACTTCATGAAGTACAAGACGGTCGCGGAGTATCGCGGTGTGGGCGGCGAAGAGATCTCAGGGATCGAAGCCGACGACAAGTACGCACCGGTCGACGTGTTGAAGAAGATCGGCGCGCACGTGGCGTTCCACGGCAAGGTCGTGGCGCAAGGGACCGAAGGCGAATGGGATCGCATGGGCATCGTGAAGTACCCGACGCGTCGCTCGTTCATCGAGATGCAGGATCGCCCCGACTTCAAAGAAAAGCGAGTTCACAAGGATGCGGGCATGGATTACACGGTGATCGTGGGAGCCTTGCCCGCTGCGCCACACTCGGCACTCGCATCCGGCCGCTATGCGATGTTCGATCTGTCGGCTTCGTCGCGTGATGTGCGACCGAGTACCAGCGCAGCCGCGTTCGTCATCGAAGGAACGATCATCCACGATGATCGTCGCTGGTCGAGCCTCACGGTGTCGTGGCACGACGACGTTCCGTCAGTTCCCGCCCTTGCTCGCGGTGGTGACCGGATGGTCGTGGTTGCTCAGGCCGAAATCGACCGCTGGAGCGATCTGCTCACTTCGCCCTGAAGGTGATCGGGACAGAGTTCGGTCCGAGCACGAAGTTGCCCCTCCGCCACGGGATGTCGTCGGAGGCCAACTGCATGTGGTCGAGGCGGGCGAGCAGCTCTTCGAACAAGATGCGCAGTTCGAGTCGCGCGAGTGGCGCACCGAGGCAGTGGTGGCGACCGTACGCACCGAACGCCACGTGCTCGTTCGGTGAGCGAGTGATGTCGAAAGTGAAGGGATTCGCGAACACTTTCTCGTCGCGGTTGGCCGACGGGTAGAGCAGCAGGACCCGGTCGCCCTCGCGGATCGTCATCCCGGCCACGTCGACGTCCTTGGTCGCCGTCCGGTTCATGTTGCGCACGGGAGTGGCCCAGCGCAGCATCTCCTCGATGGCCGACGGCAAGAGGCTCGGATCACTCTGCAGGAGCCGCAACTGATCGGGGTGCTGCAGCAGGGCGGCCACGCCACCCGAGATCACGTGGCGGGTCGTCTCGTCGCCACCCACCAGGACCAGCATCGTCTCGAACATCACGTCGACGTCGGTGAGGTGTTCGCCCTCCCACTCGGCGTTCACGACCAGGCTCACCAAGTCCTGGCGATCGGTGTTCCGCCGTTCTTCGACGTGGCGCATGATGTACGTGTTCCAGTCGATGACCGCTTGCACCACTTCGTCGCGGATCTCGTCACCGCCGGTGGCGAACAGATCGGACCAGTGGAGCAACTGATGGTGGTCTTCTTCGGGAAGGCCCATCAATTGGCCGATCATGTACATCGGGAGCGGTGTCGCGATGTCGGCTACTACGTCGCACTCACCGCGGTCGATCACGGCGTCGATCAACTCGGTCACCTTGGCGCGTAGGTACGGTTCGTGGTCGGCCACACGACGCGGTGTGAACCCGTTGCCGACGAGACGTCGCCGCTTGGTGTGCTCGGGTGCGTCGAAGTTGATCATCGACGGCACCGAACTCTCGGGTCGTGAACCCTTCCCCGAGCAGAACGTGTGCCACTCGCGGCTCATCATCGACACCAGTTCGTGGCTGGCCGCACCCCAGATACCGGTCTCGTCGTCCCAGTACAGCGGAGCCTCGCGACGCATCCACGCGGTCAATTCGTCGAAGTCGGCGTAGAAGTCGGGTGCGAGCAGACTGATGTCCGGTCGAGTGGGGTGGCCGGCCGGACCGCGGCCGCCTCGATTGAGGGCGACCCGAAAGTCGAGTTCGTCGTCGAGTTCGGGTTCGCCCGGGGAATCGGTGGCCATGGACGAACGCTAATCAGTGAGTCAGGGCCGAGGTCAGCCGTGCTCGGGACCTCCGGCTCTTCGCAGCCCGAGGGCCGGGCGGCCAGAATGGACGGGTCGAGCGCCGATGCGTCGAAAGGGGAGCCATGTCCGACCGAGTTCCGAGCAGTGTGGAAGAAGCCGGTTACGTCTTCGTCGATCCGGCCGCCTATGCCGACGAGGATTACTTCCACCGTGCCTGTGCGCTCTTGCGCAAGGAGAGTCCGGTGCACTGGGTCGAGGGCCCGGGATTCAACCCCTTCTGGGCGATCACCAAGTCGGCCGACATCTTCGACATCGAGGCTCGCCACCAGATCTTCCTGAACGAGCCCCGGCCGGTTCTCGGCTCCGACATGGATGACGCGCGACGTCAGCAGAACGGCGACATGTTGCGCACGCTCATTCATGTTGACGACCCCGAACATCGGCAGCTTCGCAACGTGACGGCCGAGTGGTTCCTGCCGAAGAACCTGTCGAAGTTGGAAGGTGTCTTGGCCGGATTCGCCAAGCGTTACGTCGACAAGATGGCCGAGATGGGCAACCAGTGCGACTTCGTGCGCGACATCGCCATGTTCATGCCGCTCAACGTGATCCTGTCGATTCTCGGTCTGCCCGAGTCCGACTATCCGCGCATGCTCAAACTGACCCAGGAGTTGTTCGGCGGGCTCGACGAAGATCTGGCTCGCGACAGCGACCCGGCCGCGATCGTCCAAGTGATCCAGGACTTCTTCGTGTACTTCACGAAGTTGACGCAGGATCGGCGCGCCACTCCGACCGACGACATGGCCTCAGTGGTGGCCAACGCGACGATCGATGGCCAACCGCTCACCGACATGCAGACGATCTCGTACTACGTGATCACGGCCACGGCTGGCCACGACACCACCGCATCGGCGATGGCGGGAGGCCTACTGGCGCTGATGGAGAACCCCGATCAGATGGAGCGCTTGAAGAGCGATCCATCGCTCATGAACACCGCAGTCGACGAAATGATCCGCTGGGTCGCGCCGGTGAAGCACTTCATGCGCACCGCGACCGAGGACTACGAGGTTCGGGGAACGACGATCAAGAAGGGTCAATCGGTGTTGTTGTCGTATCCGTCGGGCAACCGCGACGAAGATGCTCACCCTGATCCTTTCCGCTTCGACGTGGGGCGCTCACCCAACAAGCACCTGTCATTCGGTTTCGGTGTGCACTATTGCTTGGGCGCGATGCTCGCACGCATGGAACTCAAGGCTCTCTTCAAAGAACTGTTGCCGCGGCTGCAGCACGTCGAGTTGGCCGGTGAACCGAAGTGGATGAAGACGATCTTCGTCGGCGGCCTGAAGACCTTGCCGATTCGCTACGAGGTGACGGCGGGCTGAGTCAGCGCCGACTGGGAGACACGAGTCGGCCCGGTCGGTCGTCGAGGCTGGCGTCCACGAACTCGCCGTCGCGCACGACCGCGCGCCCGTTCACGAAAGTGTGGACCATGCCGCTGGGGCGGTCGGCGGTGAGACGTTCGCCGTCGGCCGGGAAGTCGCGCACACGTCGAATGGGGCCGGGGCCCACGGTGGTCGGGTCGAACACCACGACGTCGGCGTAGGCGCCCTCGCGCAAGACGCCACGGTCAGTGAATCCGAACAGGTCGGCCTGCACCTTGGTGAGTTTGTTGATGGCCTGCTCGAGAGTGAGCGCCTGTCGTTCGCGCACCCAGTTGCCCAACAAGTCGGTGGACAACACGGCGTCGCACAATTGGCCCACGTGGGCCCCGGCGTCGGAGAGTCCGAGGGTGCAGTGATCGGAGTTGAGGAGCACGGCGATGCCGTCGACGTCGTCGTTCGCCAGCAGTGCCTTGACGCGAAGCAGGAGGTCGCTCTCGAGGAGAGTGATCTCGAGCAGAGCATCGAAAGGATCGACATTCATGTCGTCGGCGATCGCCGTGAGACGACGACCCACCAGATCGGGTGACGTCGGGGCTTCCATGATCTCGAAACTGTCCCAGCGCGGAACGATGCCCTGGCCGGCATCCCACGCTTCGCGCACGCGACGACGCCAGGCCGGATCGGAGTAGGCCGAACGACGTTCGGCGATCGACTTCGGCATGAGTTCGGCGAACACCGGGTTGGTGTTGAGCGTGAACGGCTCGACCATCGTCTGAGAGAACGACAGGGGGCGGCACGACACCTGTGGCCACACATCGGCGCCGCGTTCGATTCCGGCCCGGTGGATTTCCATCGCCTTCAGGTGGGCTCCGGTGTTGGTGGTGAGGATGGCTGTGTAGGTGAGCGGTGCGCCCGACTGCGGTTGCAGCTCGTAGCAGTCGGTGAAACTGAGGCCTTCGCCGCCGTTCACGCCGATGACTCCACGGCCGCTGTCGCCCACGGCTCGGAACAGTGCTGAGATCTCGCGCTTGTCGGCCCACCGGCTCGGAATCGGTTGGCCGTCCGCTCCGCGGTGAGTGACGGCAAAGCTGGTCGCGAATCCGGCCGCTCCCGCGTCCATGGCTTCGCGAACGAGAGCGGCCATCGCCGTGATCTCGTCGTCGGTGGCCGCGCGTCCGACCGCTTCGTCACCCATCACGAAAACACGCAACGGTGTGTGGCCGATGTACGCGGAGTAGTTGAGGACCGTGCCCCGGCGTCGAACGGCCTCGAGGTAGTCGGGGAACGACTCGAACTCCCACGGAACTCCCGAGTGCAGGGTGGCCGGCTCCATGTCTTCGACCTTTTCCATCGTGCGCACGATGAGATCGCGATCGGACGACTTGGTGGGTGCGATGGAGAATCCGCAGTTGCCCGCAACGACGGTGGTGACGCCGTGGAAACACGACGGACTGAGCGCCGGGTCCCAGAACACCTGAGCGTCGTAGTGAGTGTGGATGTCGATGAACCCGGGAGCGACCACCAATCCGGTCACGTCGATGACGTCGTCACCCACGAGACCGTTCCCGATCGCCGTGATGCGATCGCCCTCGATCAGTACGTCGGCGAGACGACCCGGTGCGCCGGTTCCGTCGACGAGCAGTCCACCCCGCAGGACGATCGATCGCTGAGTTCCCATGAGGTCATGTTCTCACGCGGTGGCGTGATGGCGAGCAGTTCGTCAGGCCTTCTCGGTGATTTCCACCGCGAGCGAATACGCGCCGGCCACTTCGGGTCCGAGGCCCACGGGGCTGGCATCGATACCGAACCACGCGCGCAGCTGCGCCGTCACGGCGTGGCGGATGATCGGGAAGGCGTCGGCCACGGGTGCGGCCGGGGGCAGGCAGCCGTCCTCACCCAGGGTCTTCAACTGGGGCTGGGCCGCGAGCAGGGGTCCGAGTCCGGATGCCTCGGCGACGCCGATGATTCCGGTGCCGTTACCGAAGGTGCAGAAATCGTCGAACCCGTTGTGGCCCACACCGTCGATCACCCAGAGACGACTCGGGCCAGGCACCTGTTCGTACGCCGGCCGGGTGACGGTGTCGGGAGGTGTCACGGCATCGAGCGCACCGGCCATGAAGAACGACGGCTTGTTCGGAAGTTCGAGTGGTGCGGTGGTGTTGGTGTCGCGGCCGATGCCCACACCCGAAGCGAGCGAGATGTACCCGTCCACTCGTTCGTCGGCGGCCGCGCCGAGGATGGTTCCGCCACCAGCGCTGTGGCCAACGGCGATCACTCGGGTGTCGTCGATGCGAGCCGCGAAGCGGCTGCTGGTGGACGTGCCCTCAGCGATGATCAGGTCGAGGCTGGCGAGCAGTTCACCAACGGCCGATTCGCGATCGCCAACTGGTGCGCTCAATACGTGAAACAAGTCGCGTGACCAGTGGTCGGTCGAGACAACGATCATTCCCCAACTCGCGAGATGCGAGGTGAGGAACGTGCTCTGCAGACGCATGCCCGAGAATCCGTGCGAGAACAGAACGATCGGAAACTGGCCATCGGCCACGTCGGCGTCGCGAGTGGCGGCGTACTCGAACACGGCCGGAACGTCGGCGGTGAGCAAGTTCTTGATGGCTTCGGGCACGAAGTTGCGCATGTCGTACGACTCGGTTCCCGACGATCCGGCGACGGCCGGATACCAGATCTCCACCTGATTGCCCGCCGCCAATTGAAGCGTGGTCACGCCGACGGGGAATTCGCCCGGTTCGGCGTACGCGGTGGCCAACGCGACCGGATCGACCGTGGTGGTGGGTGCCTCAGTGGCCGGAGCCTCGGTGGTGGCGGGCTGCGATGAGTCGGGAGCCGCGGACTCAGGCGCTGGCTCGGTGCCACCGTCGCCACCACACGACGCGAGAACGAGGACGGAAACGAGACTGAGGGCGAGACGACGCATCCCCAGAATGTCGCAGAAACGGGGTCTGGCGTGCGAGTTCTTCCGGCGGTTCCTCGTCACGCGGACGGTAGGGTGACGGCTCTCTCCGGTCTCCGGAGAGTGGCGATGTGGCCGAGTGGCTGAGGCAAGGGCCTGCAAAGCCCTCCACCTGGGTTCGATTCCCAGCATCGCCTCCAAT
>CAZELU010000060.1:0-9960 GCA_964513215.1 uncultured Bifidobacterium sp. | reverse complement strand
TGCCGAATTCGGTGCCGATCTGGGCGCGCACCGCAGTGAGAGCCTCGTCGGCCAGAGCCACCGAGTCGGTACGCATATATGTAATGAATCCCCGCTCGTACAAGCCCTGGGCGGTGCGCATCACCTGCTGGGCCGACAGGCGCAGTTTGCGGCCGGCCTCCTGCTGCAAGGTGCTGGTCATGAACGGAGGTTTGGGCGACGAGCGGTAGGGCTTGTCTTCCACCGACTTCACGGTCACGGGCGCCGAGCCGAGGCGAGTGACGAGCGAGCCGATGGCCGCCTCGTCGAGGACGGTCACCTTGTCGGAGGCCCGGCCGTTGGCGTCGAAGTCCTTGCCGGTGGCCACGCGAACACCATCGACCTCGAGCAGATCGGCGGTGAACGACGGTGCGGTGGCCGAGACGAGTTCGAGACCCCAGTACCCGGCGGCCACGAAGGCGATGCGCTCACGTTCGCGTTCGACGATCAGGCGGATGGTGGGGCTCTGCACACGACCGGCCGACAGGCCTCGGTTGACTTTGCGCCACAGCACCGGCGACACCTCGTAACCGAAGAGACGGTCGAGAATACGCCGAGTTTCCGCGGCGTCGACGAGGCCGTTGTCGAGATCGCGAGGGTTGGCGAAGGCGTGATCGATGGCCGACTTGGTGATCTCGTGGAACACCACGCGGTGCACCGGCGTCCCCGGCTTGAGAGCCGACTTGAGGTTTTCGATGAGGTGCCAACTGATGGCCTCGCCCTCGCGGTCTTCGTCGGTGGCGAGATACACGGCCGACGCCTGCTTCACGAGTTGACGCAGTTCCTTGATGACCTTGGCACCGCGCTCGGTGAGTTCGTAGGTGGGCTTGAAGTGATTGTCGACGTCGACAGCAAGACCCTTCGACGGCAGATCGGCCACGTGTCCGACTGATGCGCGGACTTCGTAGTCGGAGCCGAGGAAGGTGCCGATCGTCTTCGCCTTGGCCGGCGATTCGACGATCACGAGGGGTTTACGGGTCGAGGTCATGCTTTTTCAGGGCTACGACATGGCTCGGCTGCTTGTCAAGCACGGTCGACGAACGAACTCGTCGAACACGTGCATCGATGCAGGTGAGGCCATGAATCGCCGCACGGTATCGGACGGACGGTTGTTCGACACCGTGCCCGCGCATTCCACCAGGCCGCTACGGTCGACACCGTGCAACGAGGCGATCGATCCCTGGGTTGGGACGAGTCATGGGACGACGTCATGGCGTCGCTCTCCGTGCGCGCGGATGCACGGCCCGGGCGTGTGGCGCGAATCGATCGCGGATGGAGCACGGTGTGGTTCTCACCACCTTCCGGTGGGACGGCAGGAGGTGAGGGAGGCGACGTGTTGCGAGTGCGCAACATCGGCGCCGATGTCGCGGTGGGCGACTGGGTCGTGGTCTCGTCCGATGACGAACGAGTCGAGGCGGTGCTTCCTCGGCGTAGCGCCTTCGTGCGTCGCGCGAGCTTCGACGGCCAGCGCGCCGAATCGCACACCATCGCGGCCAACATCGACTTCGTCTTTCTTCTGCACGCGATTGCTTCACCACCCAACCAGCGGCGCCTCGAACGCGAACTGGTCCTGGCTTTCGACAGCGGCGCACGTCCGGTGGTGGTGCTCTCGAAGCGCGATCTCGTCGACGATCCAGCGGAGATCGACCGGCGGCTCGCATCGCTTCAGTCGGTCGCCCCCGGGGTCGAGTTCCACGTCGTGAGCTCGTTCACCGGTGAAGGTCTCGACGCTCTGCGAAGAATCGCTTCCGGTTGCCGCACCATCGCTCTGCTCGGTGCGAGCGGAGTCGGTAAGAGCACCGTCGTGAACGCCCTGGTGGGTGACACGGTGCAGCGAACCGAAGCGGTGCGCGAGGGTGATCAACGCGGTCGACACACAACGACGGCGACGTCCCTCGTCGCCCTACCCGCCGAACCGATCGGCTCGGCGGGTTGGCTCATCGACACGCCCGGTGTGCGCGCAGTGAGCCTGTGGTCGAGTGGTCACGGCATCGAGCGCGCGTTCTCCGACATCTTCGATCTCATGGACGACTGTCGATTCCGGAACTGTAAACACGAAGAAGAACCGGGTTGCGCGGTCAGAACCGCGGTGGAAGACGGCCGCGTGGACGCGTTGCGTCTCGAGAGCATGAAGCGACTGGTGGCCGAGGAAGCAGCCCTGGAAGAGGAGCAGAAGGCCCGGCTCAAGGTGGAAGATCGACGAGGCTTTCGGCGTCGAAAGACCTGAGCACTACGGTCGGGGGCATGGACTTCGCCTTTTCCGACCGGTGCCTCGAATATCGCGAACGCTTGCTGGCGTTCATGGACGAATGGATCTATCCCAACGAGGACGTGCATCACCGTCAGGTCACCGAGTCGGGTGATCCGCACTTCCACGCGCCGATCATGGAGACGTTGAAGGCCGAAGCGAAGAAGCGCGGTCTCTGGAATCTCTTCCAACCGCACAGCGGATGGTGGGGTGAAGGCTTCAGCAACCTCGACTATGCGCCGCTCGCCGAGATCATGGGTCGTTCACCCATCGCCTCGGAAGCCTGCAATTGTTCGGCACCCGACACCGGCAACATGGAAGTGCTCACGATGTTCGGTACCGCCGAGCATCAGGAGAAGTGGTTGCGTCCGCTCCTGGACGGTGAGATTCGCAGTGCGTTCGGTATGACCGAACCCGACGTTGCGTCGTCCGACGCCACCAACATTTCACTGCGCATCGAACGCGACGGCGATCACTACGTGCTCAACGGACGCAAGTGGTGGACGTCGAACATCTTCCACAAGAACTGCAAGATCATGATCGTGATGGGCAAGACCAACCCGCAGGCGCCCACGCATCAGCAGCAGAGTCAGATCCTCGTTCCAGTCGACACACCAGGGGTCACTGTCGTCCGCGACTTGCGCGTTTTCGGGTACAACGACGTCGAAGGCCATGGTGAAGTGCGCTTCGAGAACGTTCGTGTTCCGGTCAGCAACCTGCTCGCTGGTGAGGGTGACGGCTTCATGATTTCGCAGGCCCGTCTCGGACCCGGCCGTATCCACCACTGCATGCGCACCATCGGCGCGGCCGAGCGCGCCCTCGAACTCATGTGCCAGCGCACTCTCAGCCGCTCGACGTTCGGCAAGCGCATCGCCGAACGTTCGAACATCCAGGACTGGATCGCCGAGGCCCGTATCGAACTCGAGATGATTCGTCTCCTCACGTTGAAGACCGCGTGGCTCATGGACACCGTGGGCAACAAGGGAGCGCGCACCGAGATCGCGGCCATCAAGGTGGCGGCGCCCAACGTGGCCCTCAAGATCATCGATCGCGCGATTCAGGCCCACGGCGCCGGTGGTGTGTCGCAGGACTTCCCCTTGGCCGGCATGTACGCGGGAATCCGCACACTGCGTCTGGCCGACGGCCCTGACGAAGTGCACAAGATGACGATTGCCCGCGCCGAACTGCGCAAGTACGACCCGGCATTTCGTACCGACGGCGTGAACAACGCCGCACCCGGTGGCGGTCGCGGCTAGAGACGTCCTTCGCGCAGCATCACTGTCACCTCGCGGGCTCGTTCGCGAACCTGGTCGAGGTCTTTCAACTTGAACGCGGCCCGTACTTGTTGGGCGACGCGCGGATTCCGGCCGAACCGCGGCTCGTGACGTGCCATGAAGTCCCAGTAGAGAGTGGTGAACGGACACGCGTCATCGCCCACACGCTTCGTTCGGTCGAACGCACAACCCTTGCAGTAGTCGCTCATGCGATCGATGTAGGCGCCACCCGATGCATACGGCTTGGTGGCCATGCGTCCGCCGTCGGCGAACTGCGACATCCCCATCACGTTGGGAACCATCACCCACTCCGCACCGTCGACGAAGTTGGCCCACATCCAGTCGGTGAGTGCACGCGGATCGACTCCAGCGATGAGCGCGAGGTTGCCGATCACCATCAATCGCTGAATGTGGTGGGCGTAGGCATGTGAATCGACGGCGGCCAACACGTGTGACACGCAGTTCATACGCGTTTCGGCCTGGCCTGTGAACACCGGAGGAAGCGGCTCGCTGGCGCCGAGTTCATTGACGTGCGCGTACTCTGGCATCCACGCCCAGTAGAGACCCCACACGTACTCGCGCCAGCCGATCACCTGTCGGATGAAGCCTTCGGCCGAGGCGATCGGGACGCGTCCATTGTCGAACGCCCGCTGCACCGCATCGCACACCTCTCCGGGTAGCAATAGCCCGATGTTGAGGTACGGAGAGAGAAGCGAGTGCGCCACGTGCCAACTGTTGGCTGTCATGGCGTCTTCGTGCGGTCCGAACATGGGGAGGACGTCGTCGACGAAGTGCTGGAGTCGACGCAGCGCACCCGCACGCGAGGTGGCCCACAATCCATGTGGATTGGTGCCGTGTGTGAATTCGGCGATGTCGGCGAGGACCGCGGCGTCGACCGCGTCGAGTTCGTCCACCACCGGAGACGGCCACGGGGTCGAACCGTCCTTGGGCGGAGGTTCGCGATTGTCGGCATCGAAATTCCACTGGCCACCCACCGGTTCGTCGCCGTCCATCAGGTAGCCGAGGCGCTTGCGCTGCCAACGGTAGAAGTCCTCCATCTTGAACGACTTCTTGGTGGACTTCCACGACGCGAACTCGTCGTAGTGGCACAAGAACTGATTGCTCCGAACGACCGAGCAACCCAGACGTCGAACGAGCGCCAGTCCGTCCCAACTCAACGGCTCGGTCACGACGACCTCGCTGGGGTGGAACTGTGCGACGTGAAGACGATGGCCGTCGGCGAGTGAAGTCGCGCGCCGGTAGTCGACGTCGAAGCCCTCGGCCCGCAATTCGTCGGCGAAACGACGCATGGATGCGATCACGAAATGCGCGCGCTGGACGTGCCAATGCTTGGAGGCCAGCTTCGCGGTGCTCTCCACCAGCAGCACCCGATGGGTGGACGGAGTCGCCGCAGCCAGCGCACTGATTCGGCGATTGAGTTGGTCGCCGAGAACCCACACCGTCTTCACGGTCACAGTGTTACGGGAGTTCGCCGAGATGCCCCCACCGGAACCCGACTCAGGGCGACTCGACGGTCATCGTGAGGCGTTCACGCAGTGTGATGTCGGGAAGCAGTCGCCCGATCAGAGGAACGTCGGTGCGAACGTCGGCCCAACCAGTCACGTCGACGGTGGAGTCGGTGGTCGCGACGTCGAGACGAACTCGGTGCGCACCAGTAACGGCCCGAGCCGCTACCTCCGGATCGTCAGAGACCGATGCCGCACGCGCGCCGTCGCGCACCACGTGGACGAGGCGAACCTGTTCGACCAACACTTCGACCACCTGCAGACAACCGAGCAGAACGACGAGCACCAACGGGAGCACGAGTGCGAGTTCGACCGTGGCTTGTCCGCGGTCACGCGACGTCACGGAACGCGCGACATCACGTTGTCGATCACTTGATCGAAGAGGTCGCCGATCTTGCCGGCACCACCACCTCCGGAAGCCCAGGCGACGACGAGGAGGGCGATGAGCGCGGCGGCGAGGATCACCAGCGCGTATTCGGATGTTGCTTGTCCGGAGTCTCGGTTCATGATGGCTTTCAGAAGTTGGAGCGGAGATCGGCGAGCGTGCCGATGAGAACCGGCACGATCACGATGGCGACGAAGGACGGAAGGATGCAGGTGACGATCGGAAGCGTGAGGCGCACCGGAAGTTCTCGGGCCGATGTTTCAGTGAGACGACGACGGGTGGCGCGAGCGTCGGCCGACAAGCGCGCGATGCGCTCGTCGATCGGAATGCCGAGATGATCACCATCGTGGAGTACCGACACGAGGGGCTCGATGTCTGGCCCGACCGATCGAGCCAGTGAGCTGAGCGCTTCGCCCATGCGGGCGCCATCGTCGAATTGCCGAATCGCCGCCACGAAGTGCGCTTTCAAGGGTTCGGGCGCGGATCGTGCAGCCAGGCGCAAGAGGTCGGAATTCGAGCACCCAGCTCGTAGGCCAGCCGCGACGATGTCGATCGTGTCGGGGAGCGCGTGCAGTGTGGCGAGTCGCAGACGGCGAGCCCGCGAACGTCGACGCCGGCGCAGTGTCCAGAGAACGATGGCCAGGGCTCCGATGAGCAGCATCATGCGAATCGCACCAAACGAGTGACCCAGCGTCGACCGATGATGTTGAGGACGAGACCGATCGTGAGGCACGTGTAGCCGAGTGGCGAATTGAGTAGAACTTCCCGCACCGATTGGTCGTCGAGACAGATCCACACGCTGCAGACGATCGGTAGGACGGTGAGGAATCGAGTGGATGCCAAGGCGGTGCTCGCCTGGCTTCGGCGTTCGTCCCGTGAGTGTCGTCGTTCGCGCAACGTCGATTCGAGCGCGTCGATGTGGGCAACCGGATCTCCACCGTGCTCGGCGGCGAGTGCGACCACGTGCAAGGTGAGTGATGCGTCGGAGGTCGCTGGCGTCGGGGCGACCACCCGGTGACACGCCTCGGCAACGGTCGAGCCTCGGTCGACGTCGGCCACGAGGTGCCCGAGTGTGACGGTGGGATGGCTGACATTGGCGAGCCGAAGAGCCGTGGTGAGGCTCGATCCGCTGGCGAGGTGATGACCCAGCGCGCGTACCGCTTCTTCGAGTCGATGGTCGTGGACAGCACGGAGATCGCGACACCGACGACGAACCCGCCAGCCGAGTGAGAACGAGTCGAGTGGATTCACGATGCGTCGATGTCGTGGAGAGAGTGCACTCGAGTGATGGTCCGCCGCCCGCTGGCGAGCCGCTCGACGTGAACAACGGTGTGAATGGCAGCAGCGATCATCTCGTCGACTGTGGCCCGATCGAGCCCGGGCGTCGATCGACGCAAGAGGAGGCCGAGGCGGGCGACGGCGTCGGTGGCCGAGTTGGCATGGATGGTGGCGAGCGATCCGCGGTGACCGGTATTGAGTGCGTTGACGAGAGTGACGGCCTCGGTTCCGCGAATCTCGCCCACCACGATGCGGTCAGGGCGGAGTCGAAGTGACGTACGCAGGAGCGCGTCGAGGTCGATGGCGCCGCGACCTTCCGCGGTGGCGGGTCGGCATTCGAGTCGAACCACATGGGGGTGAGTCGTAGCGAGCTCGGTGGTGTCTTCGAGAACCACGATGCGATCGTCGAGTGATGCGTCGTCGACGAGTGCGGCGAGAAGTGACGTCTTGCCGGCTCCGGTGGCCCCCGACACCAGCACGTTGTGTCGAGCCGCTACGAGATCTCGCACCGCCGCCCGAACGAACGAGTCGTCGGTGAAGTCATCGATCGTGAACGTGTTCTTGCCGAGCGATCGAAACGCCGCGCAGGCACCGTCGACAGCGATGGGAGGAATGACACCGCACACGCGAGTGCCGTCGGGGAGACGTGTGTCGACCACCGGATGCAGTCGGTCGAGCCGACGACCCGATGACGCAAGGATCCGCTCGAACATTGCTTCCACGTCGCCGGGCTGCAGACGGCCGCAGAAGTCGATCCGACCCCGGCGCTCGGCCCAGACTGCGGTTCCGTTGTTCACCAGGACGTCGGTGACGTGATGGTCGTCGAGAAGATCGCGAATGAGGGACGGAAGCGGCGAGATCACGGTGACGGGTGACGAGGTCCGACGACGAGTGGCTCGAGAGCGAGTCGCAAAACTTCGGGGAGCCGAGAGTGAAGGAGCCCCGAGTCGACACGTCGGGCGACGTCGTGGTCGACGGGAACCGACGCCAGGACTGACACGCCCAGGACGTTCTCGACGTCGCGATCGTTGAGCACGCGATGCGGGGGGCGTACGACGACGAGACCGTCGACCTGTTTGAGTCGAGGGTCGACCACGGCTCGTCGAAGAGCGAGGTAACACGGCTGAACCACCACGATGTGGAGATCGCAGTGTTCGTACAGAGAATCAGGAAGAGTCACCAGGCCGGCGTCGATCACGGTGTGGTGAGCAGATGTGTCGTGCGTGAGGGCTGATGAGAAGACCGACCAGGCCGCCGAGTCGTTGGGAGGTAGTCGCCCCGATCCGAACGGGACGATCGATAGTTGGTCGGTGACTGGTGCCGTGAGATCGGCCAGCCGCTGGCCGGCCGCGTCGACCAGCCAGTTGGTGATGCCATGTGGCGGCGTGCCGACACCGAGGATGGCTGGCTGATCGCCGCCCAGGTCGACCAGCCGAGTGGAGAGGCGACGATCGCGATCGATGACGGCAGTGCTGAGGAGTGCGGCCAGGGCGGTGGACACCACCGAGGCACCGCAACCCCCCTTGGGCGAAGAAACGACGACGAACACGACGACCTCTCACGAGTGGGACGGAGGGGAAGTCGGTGACCGTGAGGTCGGCGGAGTGTGTGGAGAGCCTCCGGCGACGCGGAGACGATCAGACGAGTTTGAGTTTCTTGGCGGCGTAGGCGACCAGGCCCACGAGTGCCGCGAACATCACGAGTCGCTTCATGGCGGGCAGGTTAGTGACGATCGGGCAGTACCCTCACCGTCGGAGGTGTCCGAGTACCTGGTGGACTCCGCCGCCTTCAAAGCGGTTGGAACGGGTGAACCCCGTTCGGCGGGTTCGATTCCCGTCCACCTCCGCCAACGCCGAAGGCGTTGCTCTCGGTTGCACGGAATCGGGAGGAGCGAAGCGACGGATCCCGTCCACCTCCGCCAACGCCGAAGGCGGAAGTTTCTTACTTCTGGACGGCCTCGAAGGCCGCGCTCACGAGCGACGTTCCCCGGAAATCGCCGACGAGTCCGTCGAGCATGTTGTTCATCACGTACACGACCGTGAGGTTCAGATCGAGATCGTTGACGACCGTCGAACCTCCCCAACCTCCCCAGAAGCACGCACGGCGATCGGTCGGTAGATGCGGCACGGTTTCGTTCGGCAATCCGTAACCGATTCCGAACTTCACCGGTGCCATCAGCACGTCGTCAGGACCATCGGCCTGAACGCGGAAGATGTTGTCGATCGTTTTCTGCGACAACAGCCGCTTACCTTTCACCACACCACCGTTGCTGATCGCGCTCTGCGACCACGCGAGTGAGCGGGCGTTCCCGTGTCCATTGGCGGCACCGATGTCGGCCTGACGCCATTCGCTCGTCCACGACGCCTCGGCACCCGGAGCCGGGCCGGTGAACGTCTTCACCACGACCGAGTTCGGATCGAGAACGCTCATGTCGATGGGTAGGGGCGGGGGAGGAATCACATTCGACACCCGGCCGAATTCACTCGGCGCCAACCCGATGTGGAAGTCGAGATCGAGCGGCCCAGCCACTTCGTCGCGGAAGAACTCGCCCAACTTCTTGCCAGTGATCCGACGAATCACTTCGCCCACCAAGTGACCTTGGTTCAGCGCGTGATAACCCGAGTGCGTCCCGGGCTCCCACCACGGCGCCTGCGCTGCCAGTTTCGCCGTCGACTTCTCCCAGTCGTAGAGATCCTCGACCGTGACGGGCTGATCCCAGCCCGACACACCCGAGGTGTGCGAGAGCAGATGGCGAACCAGAACCTTCTCTTTGCCGTTGGCGGCGAACTCGGGCCAATACGTGGCAACGGGAGCGTCGAGATCGAGTTGACCGCGATCGGCCAACATGAGTGCGCACAGTGCCATTTGGGTCTTGGTGCTCGACCACACGTTGGTGATCGTGTCCTTGTCCCACGGCGCCGAGTGCTCCGTGTCGACCCAACCGCCCCACATGTCGACCACCATGTCGCCGTTGTGCACCACGGCGACCGAAGCCCCGACGTCGGCACCCGAATCGATATTGGCGGACAAGATGTCGCGCAACGCGGAAAAGCGTTGGTCGCAGGACCCGTGAATCTCAGCCATGTTCTCCCCCTTGCTGTGGGAAGAACGCTAGTGGATGACGATCAGACGGCGAGCAGATCGCGAGCGCCGGTGTCGCTCGACGGGTGACGCAACTTGCTCATGGCGCGGGCCTCGATCTGGCGGATGCGCTCACGTGTGAGGTTGAAG
>CAZELU010000059.1:0-10156 GCA_964513215.1 uncultured Bifidobacterium sp. | reverse complement strand
ATGCACTGATCGATGACGAGCCGGTCGTTCGGTTCGTCGTACGCGACGAACCTCGGACGGAAGCTCGTGAGACGATCGACGCTCTTCGCGAACTCGGTGTGAAGCCGATGATCGTCTCGGGTGACGCCGAAGGCGCCGTTCACCATGTGGCCTCGAAAGTTGGCATCGACGCGGCCGACACCATGTCGGGTGTCCTGCCCGCCGACAAGTTGGCCGTGGTCGAGCGACTGAGGAGCGAAGGCCGATCCGTCGCCATGGTGGGTGATGGTGTGAACGACGCCGCCGCGCTGGTTGCGGCCGACCTCGGTATCGCGATGGGCACGGGAACCGACGCCGCTATGGAGGCCGGCGATCTCACGATCGTGAGCGGCCACCTGAGTGCTGTGCCGAACGCGTTGCAACTGAGTCGCCGGACTCTGCGCACCATTCGCGGCAATTTGTTCTGGGCCTTCGCTTACAACGTGGCCGCTCTTCCCCTCGCTGTGGCCGGATTGATGAACCCGGTGCTCGCCGGGTTGGCGATGGCGTTGTCGAGCGTGTTCGTGGTGTCGAACAGCCTTCGTCTCAGGCGCTGACTTCGACCCCCAGGAGTTCGCGCGCCCGGCTGATCGCGGTGTGTCGCCGATCGCGCAAAGCCCGTGGTGAGATGCCCGCCAGACGGGCCGAGTCGGGACTCTGCAAGTCGGTGAGCATTTCGCGGATCGCCACTTCATCGATGGGTCGCAGGCCGCGATGGCGAAGTGTGTCCATGATGCAGCCGAACTCGGCCTCGTCGGCAGTGGGGTCACTCGACTCGGCGGCAACCAACACCCCGAACGCGGTCGCTCCACCGCGGGCATTGACTGATGTACCCATCGAAAGGATCGTCGTGTTGTCGCTTGGCATTTCGGTTCGGTGGCGCTTCGAGCGGGTGTCGCGCACGAAGGCCAGATACTCGATGTCGCGCAGCATGTTGGCGGCTACGCAGTGGGGTCGACGGTCGATCGGGTAGTTGCGAATCACCACCCAGGCCGCCGACACCATGTCGTCGAGCGCCTGTGGTGCGCCGCCGTCGACGATGCGTCCACGCCGGATGGCCACGGCGATGATGCCGGGCAGGATTCGCTGGACCACGATGCGGCAGGCGAGTTCGTCGGTCTTGGCGATGGCCGACAACGTGGACAGGTAGGCGTCGCACTCGACGCTCTTCACGTCCTGGGCGTACCCGGATCGATCGAGCACCTCGTCGAGATGGCGAACGGGTTCACCGGGAAGGTTCCAGGAGTTGGCCCGGGCCACGTTGCGGCGTCGGCCGGACAGGTCGTTCCATTCGAGCCACAGACGGGTCGCTGTTGGCAGGCGTGTGCACGTGGGATCGACCCCCGGTTCGTATCCGAGAGAACGAAGGCGGGCGCGGGCATGGGTGTCGTGTGTGTTCATGGCCGCACTCGACACCCGTGCTCTCACCGGGGGTCCCCACAGTGAGAGCGATGACGAGCGGTGAGACCTGCGGTGAGAGTCGTGCGGTCGGCTCGGGCCATGACTTCCCTCGACACGATCTCGATTCAGGTGTGCGGTGGCCCCGCGGCTGGCCGTTCGTTCGCTCTGCCCCTCGGAACCTGGATGGTGGGACGATCGCCCACGGCCGCGGTGTCGCTCGACGACCCGGGGTTGGCCGCATATCACGCCAGCCTCACGTTGCGGTCCGATGGTTTCGATGCGACCCCGGCGATGGGTGAGGTGCGAGTGATCTCGCGCGATCGCGACTCGATCGTGTGCGTCGTGGCCGATTCGATTCTGCGAATCGAGCGGGGCACTGTTCCCTCTCCTCGTGGCGTACCCACAGCTGCTCGACGTGTGCGTCACCGCCCGCCGCGCGCTGCGGTTCCGCTTCTCGCACCGCCGACGCGTCTCGAAGCACCCACGCGGCCCAGTCCGCCTCGTCCACCGCAGTGGTCGACGATGGTGGCCGGAGCGGTGGTCGGATTGGTGGTGTCGTTCATCGCGGGTCAACCACTGATTGCGTTGTTCGGTGTCACCGCGTTGGCCGTGGCCGTGATCACCTGGATGACGGCCCGGGTGTCGCACCGTCGCGCCGTGAGTCGATGGCACGGTGAGGTGGACGATGTCGAGCGATCGAACGCGCGAGCGGTGCACGCGCATCGCCGATGTGTCGTGACGCAGAAGCAGCAGCGCCATCCGAGCCTCGACCGCCTCGCCGACATCGTTGCGACAGGAGACGACTGGTTCTGGACTGGTCGTCCGGGCGACGACGATGAGTGGCAGATCGCGATCGGTTGGACCATCGAAGCGCTCGCCGACGAGGAGAACACCTCGTTGATGGTGCCCGAGACGGTCGACATCGGTCCGGGTTCCATTGTCGGCGTGGTCTCAGCCGATGAGGCGATGGCAATCGACACCGTGCGCGCGATGGTGTTGCGGGCCGCGTGCCATGTCGGACCATCCGATCTGTCGGTGATGTTCGCCGGCTCGAGTCATCACGATCTCGCTGATCTGGGCGACCTGCCCCACGTGTCGACGGAGGTGTCTGACGGACGGCACACGGTTGTCGTCGCCACATCACCCGACGATGTCGCTGTGCGTCATTCGCCGTGGCGTCGGCTGGTGCGTGACGGTCGAGCGTCGTTGGTGGTGGTCGCCCGGGAGCGTCGCTCGCTTCCCGAGGAGTGCTCGTCGATCGTGAACGTCGGATCTCCCGGAACGATCGTCGATTCGTTCTCGCGCGATGTGGCCGCGCCGGTCGTACACGGTCTCGTCTCGTGGACCGACCCCGATTCTCACGACGCGACACTGCCGACTCGAACCTGCTGGACCGACCTGTGGGACGGATGGCCCGCCGATGGTTCGGTTCCTCCGTCCTGGATCGAGCGGTGCGCCGCGAGCGGTTCACGGGGCGCGCTGGTTGCACGTCTGGGCTGGGCAGCCGACGGGCGGTTCGACCTCGATCTGGTGGGTGATGGACCACATGCCGTCGTGGTCGGAACGACGGGGTCGGGAAAGAGCGAGTTGCTCCGGTCGCTGGTTCTGAGTCTGTCGGTGGCTCACTCGCCGAGCGAGGTGCAGTTCGTCTTGATCGATTTCAAGGGTGGAGCGGCATTCGATGCGTGCGCTCGTCTTCCGCATGTTGTGGGTCTGCTCACCGACCTCGACCACGACCTCGGTGATCGCGTCGTGGCCGGTCTGCGGGCCGAGCTTCGCCGTCGTGAGCGAGCGCTTCGCGATGCGGGTGTTTCGGACGTCAGTGGTAGTGGTCTGGCTCGGCTCGTGATCGTGATCGACGAGTTGGCCCGTTTGCAGTCCGACGTTCCTGCGTTCGTCGCATCGCTCGTCGACATTGCACAACGAGGACGCAGTCTGGGTGTGCACCTGGTGGTGGCTACTCAACGTGGAGGCCAGACGCTGTCGGCCGACCTGCTCGCCAACTCGTCGGTGCGCGTCGCGCTGCGCCTGCAGTCACGGGCCGACTCGATGGACGTGGTGGGAGTACCCGATGCCCACTTCCTCTCGCGCCGGAGTCCGGGACGGGCGATCGTTCGCGTGGGTCACGACGAGCCGGTCGTGTTCCAGTGCGCCGACACTTCACCTTCGCTTCACCACGTTGTGGAGAGCGTTCGTGCGGCGTGGGCCGATCGCGAGATGGTCTCGGCTCCGTGGACGTCTCCGCTACCCACAGTCGTCGACTTCGATCCCGATTCACCGAGTCCATTCGGTGTGGTGGATGTCGATCCCGGGTCCGACGAGCGCGATGACCACTTCACGCCGATTGCTTCCAGCGATGTGATCGTCGAGGCGACGCGTGGCCAGGGCAAGACGAATGCCGCCGCCTTATTCGCCCGAGCGTGGCAGATCAGCGAATCGACCGGTCGCATCGCAGTGATTGCGGCCGACCCGCTGGCGATTCGCTCGGTTCTCGCCGGCCCAGCGTTGCTCGGGGTGTGTCGGTTCGACGACTACGAGATGGTGGAACGCATCCTCGATGCGGCGAGTTCATACGAACGAACTCTTCTCGTCGTCGACGACGCCGACGTATGGCGGGCGCAGACCATGACCGATCGGAAACTCCTCGCGCTGTGGGAACGGCTCGAACGAGCAGTCGATCGCGGCGCAGAGTCGGGGGTGCGCTTGTGCCTGACGGTGTCGCGATCGTCTGCTCTGCCCGCAGCCCTGGTGGCTCGGATCTCGCAGACCTGGCGGGGGACCGGAGAATGCAGCGGGCGGTTCGCGGTGACCGTGGACGGCGGTTCGGTCGTCGCACAACTCGCCCGGATGCCCAAGGTGGTCGCGGACGACGCTTCGATCGACGGTGTGCAGACCTTGCCCACGCACATCGCGGCCGACGGGAGGCCGCGATCGATTGTCGGAGTGTGTGCTCGTCGTCTGCAACCGATGACTGTTCCTGTCGACTCCATGGCGGCGTCGGGTGTGTTCGCGGTCGTCGGGTCGCGAGGTTCGGGAAAGTCGTGGACGGTGCGACGCATTGCCGACGCATGTCGCGATCTCGGCCGGGATGTGATGGTGATCGACGATGCCGATCGGGTGGACGTCGATGCTGCGGTGGTCAATCGGGCTCTGCGCGGGGAAGTGATGATCGTGGCCAGCATCGACCCGGCCACGTTGCGGGCCCGACCGGATCACTGGTTGGCTGCGATTCGTCGTGTTCGATCGGGTGTGTTGCTCGGACGCAGCCGTCATGAGGACGTCGATCTGCTCGGTCTCTTCAGCGTGTCCGAGTCGATGGTGCCTGATGCCGTCGGACGAGGTCTGTGGGTCGATCGCGGAACCGTGATCGACGTGGTGCAGATGATCGAACCGGTTGATGCACCGTGACAAGATCGATGTATGCGCATCACTCTTCCCTCCGGAACCGAAGCCGAGATCGAGCGAGTCGGTGGTGCGACACGCGGGCTCGTGGTGATCCCCGACATCTGGGGGATGCGTCCGTTGTTCGACGATCTCGTGCGCCGGTTCGCTTCCGAGTGGGGGACGACAACTGTGGCGATCGAGCCATTTCCCGCTCGTGACTTTCCGGATCTCGGGACGAACCCCGATACTCGATTCGCCGCCGTTCCGAAGTTGCGCGACACCGACAAGTACCGCGATCTCGCGGAGGCAGTCGAAGCGACGGGCTGTTCGTCGGTCGGACTCATCGGCTTCTGCATGGGCGGCATGTACTGCTTCAAGGCCTCGCAACTCGAGCGCGATAGCCGACCGCTCTTCGACCGCATCGTGTCGTTCTACGGAATGATCACCACGCCTGACGCGTGGAAGAGCGAGAGCCACGAGAGTCCGCTCGACATCCTGAAGCGCGGCGGTGCGGGAACCCAGCGCCCCTATTCGGCCAATGTTCTGGCCGTGATCGGGGGCAGCGATCAGTGGACGCCCGCGCCCGAAGTGGAAGAACTGCGAACGACCGGTGTGACAGTGGCGTTCTACCCGGATGCCGAACACGGCTTCGCGCACGATGCGTCTCGGCCGACACATCGGCCCGATGATGCGCGTGACGCGTTCGAGCGCGCGAAGAACTGGCTGGCCAGCGGCTGACTAGCGCGCGCGGAGTTCGAGGCGGTCGCGCAGAAGGATCTTGTAGCGACGCTCGTGCTGTTCGATCCACCCGAGGCGGATGAAACTGCTGATGGCCTTGTTCACGCGTTCGCGTGATGCGCCGACCATGCCCGCGAGTTCTTCTTGTGTGACGGGCAGAACGAACTCGTCGGCCGGCCCGGCCAATTCGAGCAGGCGCTTGGCGGTGCGGCCGGTCACATCGAGGAACACCGAATCGGCGAGAGCACCGTCCATCACACGCAGACGTTCGGCGAGCATGCGCACGACGCCGCGGAGGACGCGAGGGTTGCCATCGAGCAACTGCTCGACCGGGTCGTAGGGAATCTCGAGAACCTCGCTGGGTTCGATGGCGCGGGCCATGGCCGAACGCGGGCCGCTGTCGAGGAGTCCCATCTCACCGAAGAGGTCGCCCGCTTCCATGAGCGCAACCATGCTCTCGCGCTTGTCGAGTTCGTTCGCGATGGCGATGGCCACTCGACCGTTGAGCACGATGTACATCGACTCGGCTTCTTCGCCGGCTTCGAACAGATGGTCGCCGCGCGACAGGACGCGCTTGCGACCCGTCGCGGCGATGCGGGCGATTTCGTCGCTCGGCGCTTCGCCGAAGAAGTCGGTCTTCGCGAGGACGTCTTCGTAGGCCATTGGCCCGAACGGTACTACCCTCCACGAATATGGCGAACTCCGGCTCGGGTTTTTCTCGCGGACCGGTCTGGACCATCGTCGTCGCAGGTGGATCGGGTCGTCGGTTCGGTTCGCTGAAGCAGTTCGAGGAGTTGGGCGGTCGTCGGGTCCTCGATTTGTCGGTGGACGTGGCTCGGCAGTGCAGCGATGGCGTGGTGGTGGTGGTTCCTGCCGAGGACGCCGAGCGTGAGAGCGGCGTCGCGGGCGGGCCGACGCGCACCGCGAGTGTGCGGAACGGCCTGGCGGCGGTGCCGGCCGATGCGGCCGTGATCTTGGTTCACGACGCGGCTCGGCCTTTCGCCTCGCCGTCGCTGTATCGCTCGGTGATCGGAGCCGTGACGGCCGGTGCCGATGGAGCCGTGCCGGGTCTTCCCGTGACCGACACCGTGAAATCGATCGAAGTGGTGGAAACGCATTCGCTCGGTTTGTCGGGCGATGACGTCCCGTCCGTGATCCCGCGTGTTACCGCGACGCCCGATCGAGCGACCTTGGTGGCCGTGCAGACACCGCAAGCGTTTCGCGCCGATGTCTTGCGCCGGGCGTACGTGCCCGAGATCGACGGGACGGACGATGCATCACTCGTCGAGTTGATCGGCGGTACGGTCGTGGTGGTGCCCGGTGAACTCGACAATCGCAAGATCACCGTGCCCGAGGATCTGGTGTGGGCCCGCGACTACTTGAAGTCGAGTGGAGCGCGCTGATGAGCGGCTTCGCGGTCCGCGTCGGGCAGGGTTTCGACGTACATCGCTTCTCCGATGATTCCTCGCGCCGACTGGTACTGGGCGGTGTGCGTTTCGATGGTGCCCGTGGACTCGATGGACACAGTGATGCCGATGTCATTGCCCATGCGGTGGCCGACGCGTTGTTGGGTGCGGCGGGCCTCGGCGACATCGGTCAGCACTATCCCGATACCGATCCGAAGTGGAAAGGTGCCGACTCCGTTGCCCTGCTCGCCGATGTGGTGGAGAAGGTGCGCGCGCAGGGTTGGGAAGTCGGAAACGTGGACTGCAGCGTGGTGTGCGAAGAGCCGAAGCTCTCGCTGCACCGAGATGCGATGCAAGAGAAGTTGTCGACGACTGTGGGCGCGCCCGTGACGGTGAAAGGTCGGAGGGCCGAGGGTCTCGGTGCGCTCGGCCGTCGCGAAGGAATCGCCTGTTGGGCGAGTGCAGTCGTGTTCCGCAACGGTCGCGATGTGTTGCGCAACGAGGCGGAGATCTGATGGCCGCGCGTCGTCCCGCCCGTGGACGGTCAGGTGCTCCGCGCTCCGGTGGCGGTCGCCCGAGTGGCGGCCAGCCCAAGGGTTCGTCCGGTCGCGGACGTCGCACCGGCAGCGCGGCGTCGGGCGCCCCGCGCTCGCGTGGTGCTGGACGCACGGGGGCGGTGAAACCGAGCACGTCGTCCGAGCGTGGAGACAAGCGGGGTCGTTCCACTGCGCTCGGTTCGACGCGAGACAAGAAGTCTGACGAGCGTGACGATCTGGGTGGCACTCAGATCGAAGGGCGCCAGGCGGTGCGCGAACTTCTCATCGCCGGAAAGCGGCGTGTGCACGAAGTCTGGATCGCCAACGAGCGAGACATGAGCGAAGTGGTGGAAGACATCGTGCAGTTGGCGCGGGCCAACCGTGTGCCAGTCGTGGAAGTGAGTCGCAAGAAACTCGATTACGCCGCGCGCAGCGAGGCACCACAAGGTGTGTTGGCGCGCGCCGATGCGCTCATGCCCGTGAACTTCGACGTTCTCGTGAAGCGCCGGCCCGGTCGTGCGCCGTTCTTGGTGGCCGTCGACGGCGTCACCGATCCGGGCAATCTCGGCGCGATTCTGCGGTGTTGTGATGGGGCCGGCGTCGACGGGGTCGTTCTGCCGCGTCATCGTTCGGTCCATGTCACGCCCACCACCGCCAAAGCGTCGGTGGGTGCGTGCGAGCACGTTCCGATGGCGCTCGTCGGTGGTCTTCCGACTGCGCTGGCCAAGATGCGCGAACTCGGAATCTGGGTGGTGGGTCTCGACGACGCATCCGACAAGTCGCTGTTCGATCTCGGCGATCTGGCAACCGAAGGGATCTGCCTCGTGCTCGGTGCGGAAGGTGCGGGCTTGTCACGCCTCGTGCGTGAACGCTGCGACGTGATCGTGAGCATCCCGATGCGTGGCCGACTGAGTTCGCTCAACGTGTCGACGGCCGCGGCCCTGGCGACCTATGAAGTTGCCCGCCATCGTCGTTAGCCTCGGGCCAGTCGCCGGGTTAGCTCAGTGGTAGAGCAACCGCCTTGTAAGCGGTAGGTCGTGGGTTCAATCCCCACACCCGGCTCCAGGTTCAGCCGATGGCGCTCGAGATGCGGGCCAGCAGAACGTCGAGGGCGCGATCGTTGTGGCCGCCTTCCGGAATGATCACGTCGGCGTAGCGCTTGCTCGGCTCGATGAACTGGATGTGGCTCGGACGAACAGTCGTCATGTATTGGTTCATGATGCTGTCGGGCGTGCGGCCGCGATCACGAACGTCACGCTGAAGCCGTCGGATGAGTCGCACGTCGGGATCGGTGTCGACGAAGACGCTCAGATCGAACAGGTCGCGCAGAGACGCGTCGTACAGAGCGAGGATCCCTTCGAACACCACGATCGGTGCCGGGGCCACCATGACCACATCCTTGGATCGGTTGTGGTCGGCGTAGTCGTACACCGGCAATGGGATCATCTCCCCAGCCAGCAGCGCCGCGAGTTGCTGGTTCATGAGTTCCCAGTCGAAGGCGTCGGGGTGGTCGTAGTTGGCGCGGGCACGCTCGTCGAACGCCTGGTGAGTGCGATCGATGTAATAGGCGTCCTGGCGAATGAGAGCCAACCGCTCGGTTCCCACGAGATCGACGAGCCGTTCGGCCACCGTCGTTTTGCCCGAGCAGGTTCCTCCGGCCACGCCGATCACGAAGGGACGGTTCACCCTGGTCACGATGCCGAGGGTAGTTGTGTCCGATGATCAGGGGCGTTTCGGTGGGGGTGCTTGTAAACCCGAGTCCCGAACGGGCAGGCTGTACCAATGGCCCTGACGGAACGAGAGAAGGCGATCCTCGATTTCGAGCGGGGCTGGTGGACCGAGGACGGCGTCAAGGACGTCATGCTGCGTGAACGGTTCAACTGCTCGGCCGACGAGTACTACGCCGACTTGAACCGCCTTCTCGACCACCCCGACGCACTGGCGTACGATCCCCTCGTGGTTCGCCGCCTGCAGCGGGCCCGTGATCGTCGTCGGCAGATGCGCCTCGATGGCGCTTCGGAATCGGGAGGCCTGGAAGCATGAGTGACGAGCAGCCCACCGGATCCCGTACCGCCCGCCCCGCATCGTCGGGTGGGGTCGGTGTTTCCACCACCCTCGGCATCATCGTGGCGGCCATTGCCGTTCTGCTCGGTTTCCTGATTCTGCGCGACATCAATCGCGATCGCGACGGTGGGGACGTGTCGGCTCCGGTGGAGACGCAGCCCGTGAGTACCGATGTGACCGGTACCGACGTGACGTTGCCGCCCATCGACACCACCACATTGCCGCGCACGGGTTACAAGGTGTTGGTGGCCAACGCGTCGGGTATCTCGGGAAGCGCTGGTCAGATGAGTACCGCGTTGCAAGCCGAGGGATTCGTGGTGGTTCAGCCCGCCACCAACGCCGCTGAGACCGTGGGCAAGCAGACAGTGACCGTGGTGTTCTACGTGCCTGGATTCGAGACCGGTGCGGCGGCTGTGGCCGAAGTGCTGGGTGGCGTGGCCACTCAACCCGTCGCGTCACCGCCGCCCGTGGAGTCGGGCGACCTGGGCGAGGCCACCGTGGTGGTGCTACTGGGCACCGATCTGGCTGGCAAGTTGCTTCCGGGTGCGTTGCCATCGGCAACCCCGGCTGCGGCAGCCACCACGACGACCACCGGCTGAACCGCCAGTC
>CAZELU010000058.1:8816-10833 GCA_964513215.1 uncultured Bifidobacterium sp. | reverse complement strand
CCTTCGCGTCGACGAGGCTCCTTGCGGAACCAGGCCTCGTTGAAGACGGCGCTCGACAGGGCGTTCACCACACCCGGTCCGGGAATCACCGGTGGAACCGACAGAAGCTGTCGCGGTCCGTACTCGAGCGGGTTGTTTCGGTCGGCCACCGGCAAATCATCACGACGAGCATGATCTCCACGCCACAGTACTCCCCGACCGAAGTGAGATCCGCTCGACAAGAGGTCGACCCACGCCACCGAATACCGGACGTCGTCGTCGCCGGTGCTCATGTGCTCGATCAACTCGTCGAAGTCGTCACAGCGCACCGTGTCGACCCGGCAGCGGCTCGTTTCGATACCGATGAGACCGAAGGTCACATCGCGGATGACTCCGGTGAGACCCATTCCGCCGATGGTCGTCCAGAACGCATCGGGGTTCTGCTCGCGTGAGCATTCGAGCACCGAGCCGTCGGCGAGCACGAGCGAGAACCGCCGCACGTGATTACCGAAGCTCCCTTCGAGGTGGTGATTCTTGCCGTGAATGTCGGCCGCCACCGCACCGCCCACCGTGACGAATCGAGTACCCGGGGTGACCGGGACGAAGAATCCACGCGGGACGATCACGCGCAGCAGATCGTCGAGGCTGACGCCAGCTCCGACGGTGACGGTCCCGGCCGACTCGTCGAGTCGTATGTCGGACGGCGACGACGCCAGGCGCAGCACTCGCCCGCCACCGTTCTGCGCCGCGTCACCGTACGAACGCCCAAGACCGCGAACCAGAACTCCTCGCTCGTCGGCGACCTTCACATGGTCGACCAGATCGCGCTCGGACACCGTGGCGACATGAGCCGACGACATCGTCGACCGTCCCCAACCACGGAGAACTTGGGACTCGTAGTCGGCAGACATGACTGGCGAAGCCTACCGATCGACCTCAGCCGACGTAGACACCCAGAGCGAACACCGCGACCCACACGACGCCCATCAACTGCAGCATGCGATCAGCCACGAAGATCTCCTCGGGAGCACTGCCGTGTCCCTGTTCGAGAACGAGGAGATAGCGCATGAGAGCGGCGAGCATCGGGACGATCGAGAGTTCGTAGAACGGCCAGGTGGCGCCCGACACTTCCTTGGTGTCGAACGCCCACGTGCAATACGCGACGAGCGTCGCACCCACCGAGACCGACAGAATGATGCGCAGATAGCCGAGTGAGTACTGCGAGAGCGTCGAACGAGTCGACGCTGCGTCCTCTCCCATCTCCCGCAACTCGGCGTAGCGCTTACCGGTGACGATGAACAACGACCCGCAACTCGTGCAGAGAAGGAACCATGTGCTCATCGGAACACCCGTGGCTTCGGCGCCGGCGATCGCTCGAATGACGAAACCAGCGGCGACCGCGATCAGGTCGACCACAGCGTGATGCTTGAGCCAGATCGAGTACCCCACCGTGACCGCGACGTACACGCACACCGCGACACCACAACGCCAATCGGGAACGAACCCGAGACCGAGACCTCCGAGGAGCAGAGCGGTTCCGACGACTCGAGCCGTACCGAGGCCGATACGACCGGCGGCGATGGGGCGATGGCGCTTGGTTGGATGGCGACGATCGGCTTCGACATCGAGGAGGTCGTTCCAGTAATACGTGCCGCTGGCCGCTAGCGACAGAGCCACGAACGCCAGCAGGGCCGGCCAGAGACCGGCCCAATTGTCGAGCACACCGGCCGCACCCGGGGCCGCGAACACGAGCAAGTTCTTCAACCACTGCTTGGGGCGAGCCTCCGCGAGCAGTGCGCCGATCATGTCGACACCTCCCGAGTCGGCACCTCGGAAATCGGGGCCGACGTGACACGGAACGCGTGATCGGCGAACGCGAGCATCGCGGTATCGCCCGATGAATCACCGTAGGCGTACACGACCGGTCGCTCGTCTCCGAGCCACTCGCGCAGACGACGCTCCTTTTCCGCACCGCGGCAGTTGGCTCCGCGAAGACGACCGGTGCATACGCCCTGCTCGTCGACCTCCACATCGGTCG
>CAZELU010000058.1:0-8716 GCA_964513215.1 uncultured Bifidobacterium sp. | reverse complement strand
TGCCGGGTCACCGCCGCGGTTGCGAGGCTCGGACTCCGCGAAACCAGTCCGGCCACGAGACGCGGGCCGCGCAGACGCCACAAGAACGGCACGACGCAATCACGTGTGGTCAGAGTCTTGTCGACGTCGAAAGCGGCCACCGTCTCCATGGGCACGGGGAGATTACCGACCCGCCACGAGTGACGCCCGGACGGTCCACCACTCGGGCCAACTCTTCGAGACGACCGAGTCGTCGTCGAGAGTGATACCCGGAACCCGCAACGCCAACAACGACCAGGCCATCGCCAAGCGATGATCGTGATGGGTGGCCAGCGCGGCACCGTGGTACGACTCGGGGACCGATGGACTGATGACGATGCCGTCGTTCGTGACTTCAGTTCCACACCCGATCGCCCGCAACCCGTGAGCCAAGTCTCCGAGACGATCGCTCTCCTTGTTGCGAATGAAACCGACACCGCGAATGTGAGTCGGAGTGTCGGCGAAGGCGGCCACAGCGGCGAGAGTAGGAACCAGATCGGAGACATCGGCCATGTCGACGTCGATTCCTCGCAACGACGCGCCACCGCGCACCCGGGTGCCGTCACCGTCGATCACCGCGACACAGCCCATGCTCTCGAGGAGAGACGCGAAGGCCGAATCACCTTGGAGCGAACGAGCGGTCAATCCCGGAACCGCGACGTCGCCCGCGGTGATCGCGGCGGCCGCCAACGGATACGACGCCGAGGAGGCGTCGGGTTCGATCTCGTAATCGATGGCGCGGTAACCGTCGGGTGCCACCTCGATCGTCTGATCGGAGATGGCGATACCGGATGCTCCGAACGTCGACATCACCGCGGCCGTCATCGCCACGTACGGGCGCGACACCAAAGGAGACGTGAGGCGAATCGACAGTCCCTCATCGAGCAACGGAGCAATGAGCATCAACGCGGTCACGAACTGACTGCTCACGTCTCCGGGCAGTTCGACCACTCCGCCCCGCAGATCGCCACGAGACACGCGCACCGGGAGACATCCCGCCTCACCGAGCGCTTCGATGCGAGCACCGAGGCGACTCAGCGATTCGTGCAGAGCGGCCATTGGCCGAGCGCGCAGACGCTCCGCTCCCGTGACGACCGACGATTCGCTGCCGAGTGCCGCGACAGCGGTGAGGAACCGCGACGTCGTGCCGGCCAACAAAGCATCGACTTCCACTCCCCCGCGAATTCGCCCTCCGTGTCCCGACACCGTGAAACCACCGTCCGGTTGATGGACGATCGTCGCACCCAATCGAGTGAGGCCGTCGATCATCGCGCGAGTGTCGTCCCCGTCCGGGCAACCGCGAACATGGCTGACCCCGTCGGCCAGTGCCGCGCACACGAGTGCCCGGTTGGCGATGCTCTTCGAACCAGGAACGTTCACCGTGGCCCGTATCGGTGCCGACGCGACGTCGAGAGGACGAGTCATGACAACCGGGTGATCGAGGGTCGAAAGCCCCGCGCCATCAAGCCACCCCGGAACAACTCGGCGGCGTCGGCTTCCACGAGGACCACCGCGATACCGCGATCACCTTCCACCGAGTGCACGACTTCGAAGTTCGGGATGTTGACCCCGAGTTCGGCGGCCAGAGTGAAGACTTCGGCGGCTGCTCCCGGACGGTCGGGAATCGGGATGCGCACCTCGGCCAAGTCGTCGGGCCGAGTGACCCGCGACGGGAGATTCGCCCGCGCCTCACGGGCACTGGTGAGTCGAGCGAGCAGGGCCGAACGGTCGCCACTCGCGACCACACCGCGCATGTCTCCCAGCCCGGCGATCAGTGCGTCGAGCGCGGCCACGATGGCATCACGATTCTCGTCGCAGATGTCGAGCCAGATACCGGGCTGACCAGATGCGATTCGCGTCATGTCGCGAAAACCGCCCGCGGCCAGCCGTAGCAACGCGATGTGCTCTTCGGCCCGCGAACCGGCCAAACGCATGAGAGTCGCCGCCGTGAGGTGAGGAACGTGGCTCACGACCGCGACCAAGCTGTCGTGGCGCTCGGGTTCGAGGCCCACGACCTCGGCCCCCAACTCGCTCACTGCGGCCGCCACGGTGGCGAATGCATCGTCGGACGTGTTGGCGGTCGGAGTGAGCACCCACACCGCTCCTACGAACATCTCGGCGTCGGCGCCATCGAGACCGTCGAGTTCGCTACCAGCCATCGGATGACCGGCCACGAATCGCGAGTCGGTGACCGCCCGAGCCAGAGCCGTCTTGACACTGCCCACGTCGGTCACGACACCGGTCGTGTCGCGCAACGCTCGCTCGACTTCAGCGCGCAACGCCTTGGGTGGAACCGCCACGAACGTGACCGCGGCATCGGCAGCCAGGCCCGCCTCGTGAATGATTCCGCGCTCCCGAGCTACGGCGACGCGTGTGTCGTCGACATCGGTTCCGTGGACGTACCAGCCGCGCTCGGACAGCGCCAGAGCGACCGATCCCCCGATGAGGCCGAGGCCAAGGACGTTGGCGACCCGATCACTCATCGCCACGAGGGTACCGAGCCACGGCACTGGTGAGGCTTCTCAATTCGTCGAGCGTGAGCTCACGACAGGCACCCGGACGAAGAGTTCGATCGGAGATCGGACCGATGCGAACCCGCACCAGTCGCTGCACCGGGTGACCCACCGCATCGCACATCCGGCGAATCTGTCGATTGCGACCTTCGTGAATGGTGATTCGCAACAAACCAGGTTCGGGTTGCGACACCTGCGCCGGTGCGGTCCGGCCGTCTTCCAGATCGACACCTTCACGAAGTTGCCGCAACTCGCCGGGCGCCACCTGACCGCCCGCCACATGGGCGAGATACTCCTTCTCGACACCGTGCGAAGGATGTGCGATTCGATGCGCGAGATCACCGTCATTGGTGAGGAGCAAGAGCCCCTCGGTTTCGGCGTCGAGTCGCCCCACCGGAAACACACGCGGTTCGGTCGGAACCAGGTCGAGCACGATGGGTCGTCCTTGCGGATCGTGCGCCGTGGTCACGACACCCGACGGCTTGTTCACGAGGTAATACACCAAGCCGGGCTTGACTCCGATCGGCACACCGTCCACCTCGACCAGATCGTGATCGACGTCGACCCGACGGCCGAGTTCGGCGATTTCTCCGTTGACGGTGACGCGTCGCTCGGCGATGAGTTCTTCGCACGTGCGGCGCGAACCGAACCCGCGCACAGCCAGAACCTTCTGCAGCCGCTCACCTTGTGGGAGAAGACGAGACTTCTCGGCCCACTGCTCCCAAAGCGGTTTCTCCACCGTCACTCCGACGTAGGTGCGTTCGACGGCTGATCGGTCACGACATCGGTCGCGACATCAGCCGCCTTCGGGATGCGCAGACCTTGTTCGAGCGCTTCCACCACTTCGGCATCGGGCACGAACTCGACGATCGGTGGCAGATCGTTCACCGAGTTGATGCCCAACTTCTCGAGAAACGCTGGGGTGGTCCCCCACATCACGGCCTGGCCCGGTCCGGGATCACGTCCGACCTGATCGATGTAGCCACGACTCTGCAGGGTGCGCAGAACGCCGTCCGGATCGACTCCACGAATGGACGCGATCTGACTGCGCGAGATCGGCTGCTTGTACGCGACGATCGCCAGTGTTTCGAGAGCCGCTCCGGAGAGTCGCGCACGCTGACCATCGAGAATGAAGCGCTCCACGTACGGAGCGAGATCACCACGCGACTGGTAGCGATACCCGCCAGCGATTCGGACGAGCTCGAATCCGTGACCGGCCTCGTCGTACGCCGATGCCAACGACGCGCACAGTTGGTCAACGACAGTGGCCGGCTGCTCGAGGATCTGGGCCAGCAAATCGGTGGGCACCGGTTCGGATGCGACGAGGAGGATGGCCTCGAGGGCGCGAACGATCTCGGCGTCGACGGCTCGGGTTGCGGTCTTCTCGGTCATGTCATCCTTCGTAGTCGTCGATGGTGAGCGCGGACACGGAGACGCGGTCGTCGCCACCGGTCCACACGATCTGGACGTCGCCGAACTTCTCCCCTTGTTCGAGATCGACGAGGCCCTGCTTGAAGAGTTCGAGAAGTGCGAGGAAGCGCACGATCACTTCCAACCGCTCGACGAAGTCGCGGGTGAGGCGTCGGAACGTGATGCGCCCGACTCGCGGCAACTCGTCGAGCAATTCGGCCAACGCGTCGGCGACGTTCGCCTTCACGAGCGTCACGTGGTACAGGTCGAGGCGAGGTTCGGGCTTGGGCGTGGTGGCCCGCAGATAAGCGGCGTGCACCTGGCGGGGCTTCACACCTTCGAGCAGATCGGGCATGAGTTCAGCGAAACGCTCGTCAGGGCCACACGCTCGGGCGTACGACCGGTCGGCCTCGTCGGCCAGCCGACCGAACACCTGGCCCACGTCCTTGAAGGTCTTGCATTCGAGCAACCGGGCCAGGAGCAGGTCGCGCTCTTCCCACAGGGCCAGTTCCTCGTCGAGGTCGACGTCCTCGCGGCCGGGAAGCAGACGGCGGGCCTTCAATTCGACGAGGGTCGCGGCGATCAACAAGAACTCGGTGGCCACTTCGAGATCGAGTGACTGCAGCCGCTCGATCTCTTGCAGATAGGCGTCGACGATCGTGGCCAAGTTGACCTCGTGGATGTCGACCTGCTCTTTCAGGATCAGGTGCAACAGGAGGTCGAAAGGTCCCTCGAAAACCGGGGTACTGACCTCGACTGCCATCGACCCCACGCTAATCGGCCCAGGGTTCCGGGGACCGCTAAACACCCGGCCCACGAGGGTTCCGCCAATTAGCCTGAGCAGGTGCCTCGCGTCCTGTCCTGCATTCAGCCGACGGGCAACGTCCATCTCGGGAACTATCTCGGGGCGCTGCGCAACTGGGTCGCCGGCCAGCACGAATGCGATGCGTTCCACGGCATCGTCGATCTGCACGCTCTGACGGTCACCGATTCGCCTGGTGTGCTCGGACGCAACACTCTCGAATTGGCGGCCACACTCTTCGCCGTCGGTCTCGATCCCGACGTGGCGACGGTGTTCGTGCAGAGTCATGTTCCCGAGCATCCGCAGTTGGGCTGGATCATGGAGTGCACGGTGTCCTACGGCGAGTTGAGCCGAATGACGCAGTTCAAGGACAAGGCGGCCAAGCGTGAGGCCGACTTCGTCTCGGCCGGCTTGTTCACCTACCCCGCCCTCCAGGCCGCCGACATCTTGTTGTACGACGCCGACGAAGTTCCGGTGGGCGAAGACCAGCGCCAGCACATCGAGATCACACGTGACATCGCCGAACGCTTCAACCATCGATTCGGCCCCACCTTCACATTGCCCAAGGTGGTCACCCCCAAAGCCGGCGCCAAGGTGACCGACCTCCAGGACCCCACCAGCAAGATGTCGAAATCGTCGAGCTCGGAGGCCGGCATCGTCTACCTCGACGATGACCCGGCCGCGATCATGAAGAAGTTCAAGCGGGCGGTCACCGACTCCGAGTCCGAGGTGCGATTCGATCGCGCCACCAAGCCGGGTGTGTCGAACCTCCTAGAGATCCTGGCCGCCTGCACCGGACGCACACCAGATGCAGTGGCGGCCGACTACTCACAGTACGGGCCGCTGAAGAACGACACCGGCGAGGCCGTCGTCTCCGTGCTGGCTCCCATCCAGGAGCGCTATCGCGAATTGCTGTCCGACCGCGCCGAACTCGCGCGACTTCTCCGGGTGGGTGCCGACAAGGCGCGAGCCGTCGCGTCGCGCACGCTCGAGCGCGCCTACACCAACATCGGAATCCTGCCTCCCGGCTGATCGAACGCGATGGTTCAGGTGACGCTCGTGAGGCGAGCGAACGCCACGATCCGGAAGCGAACACTGCCCGGAGGGTGACAGGCCACCAGTGTGAGCGTCTGATCGTTCGATGCCGACGCCCACAACGCCGGATCATCCGGCTTGAGCACACCCACGGCCGTGACGCTGTAGGTGTAATTGCGACCATTCGTCGTGACGATGATCTGAGAGCCGCGCTTCAGTCGATCGATGTTCCGAAATTCGCGGCCGTGCGACGTGCGATGACCGAAGATCGCCACGTTGCCCGGTTGGTTGGGTGAACGCGACTCGGGGATGTGCACCGGATCGAAGTCGACGAGATCGGCGTTCTCTCGCACGGTGGAGCGCAACTTGATGTCGGGAATCCAGATCTGGCCCGGGAACGTGTCCCCCACGGGCAGCGGATTGATCGGCGCACCATTCGTCGCCGCCACCGGCGTGCCGGTGAACCAGCCCACCAAGTCGACCACCACTTCGGCCCCACCGGCCGACCAGACCGACAAGGCCCGAGACGACAGCGCGACGGGTGACTGACCGCTCACGGCGTGGCCGGATCGCGAGGCAACGAGTGTGGGCGAAATTCCTCGGTCCCGCCGTCCCGGAAACACGATCAGATCTCCGGGGCCATGAGCGCTCGACACGAAGGTGTTGACGAGAACGGCTCCCGCTCCCGCCAAGGCGAGCGGCAGTTCGGCCGTCCAGCCCGCGTGCAGCGCGACACCGGCTCCGAGCGGATTGAGCGATCCGGTCGTGTCGTACAAACGTTGCGTCGCAACCGACACGAAGAGTCCGTCGCTGGACGATGGTGCCGATCCGCCCGTGTACCAACCGAGAACATCGATGCTGATCTCGCCGGCGGCCGATGCGACGAAGTCGACCGTGCGACCCGGAACGACCACTCGATTGACAGCGGTCTCCCCGAAGCGAACCGACAGCACCGGCAGGCCCGCCACCGACCAAGTGCCCACACCACCACGAGCGCGGGCCGTGACGACGACCGCTTCGACATCGGCCGGAACGACTGACGACAGATCGAAGCTGGCCGTTCCGCCCGACACTGCCGTCGTGGTCGCACTCGCGATCGACGTCGCCGCGACGTACCGACCGCGAGTCGCCGTGGTAGCCGGCGAGTAATAGCCGTGGACGTCGACGAACACGTCGGCGACGACCGACGACCGCAGATCGATCCCACCTGTCGGACCGAGCGGCACCGTGATCGTCTGCGACAACGGGCCACCCGGGGTGACGGTCATCGATGGTGTCAGCGGTGTCGTCGAACCCGATGGCCAGATCCGCAATTCACCCGCGGACGTCGAAGCGGCCATCACGGTGAGGGTGACGGCACTTGCCCCCACTGGCACTCCCGCCGTCCCGGCGATGGTGATCGATCGATTCCGGTTGGCGGACAACTTCTGACCGCCGATGAGGTTCGCCACGCGCGTGGGCGTGACGGCGTCGAAGGCCGACGTCGCCGTGGAAGCGACCGCCCGCGGAGCGATCGGCGACGGACACCAGAACGTGGCGGCCAGCACGGCGAGAACGAACGACAACACCCGCCTCTTCACCGCGTCGAGACTAGTCGGGACTCGTCAGATTCGGTCCGCGCGTCGGAGCGCTTCCACCGCCGACCCTGGTGCACCGATCAAGATCCCGAGAGTCGTCGCCGACGAGCCGGCGGCTCGGCACAGATCGACACCGATCCGCTCATGATCGCGATAATCGCGCCAACGTCGGGTGCGACCACCGAGAACCGTCGCCCCCACTCTTTCGAGCGTCGACAAGTGAGAAACAGTTTTTCCGATGTCGTGCAACAAGGCGGCCGCCATCTCGTCTCGCGTCCACGAGCCCAGTCCTTCGAAACGCCGAGCCACCTGAATCGCGTGGCGACGATCGACGTTGCCGAGTCGCCTCCACAGAACGAGTTCGCCGTCGAGAAGCAACGATTCGGCCCACACCTCGTCGGCCACGGTCGGCGCCGCTGGAGAGAGCGAACCGACGAACCGCTTGACGAGATGGAACACGACGATCACTCGCCCCGACCGACACGGGCTCGTGGATGGGCCGCGCGGTACTGCTCGAAGATTCGCTCCTGGGACACCTTCGTGTACACCTGCGTGGTCGAAATGGAAGCGTGTCCGAGCATCTCTTGAACGATGCGCAGATCGGCGCCGTGGTCGAGCATGTGAGTGGCACACGAGTGCCGCAGCACGTGAGGAGAGAGATGTCCGGTCAATCCGGCGCGCTCACCGTGGCGGGTCACCGCCGCCCAGGCGGCCTGACGCGACAGCCGACCACCACGGCGATCGAGGAACACGGCCTCGGCATCGCCTCGACGCTTCCAACGGGTGGGAACGAGATCGGGTCGGCCGCCGCTCAGCCACTGTTCGAGGGCCTGGCGCGCACACGAACCAACCGGAACCAGCCGCTCCTTCGATCCCTTGCCGTACAAGCGGACCAGCCCGGACTCGAGATCGAGGTCGCCGAGCGACAGGCCGCAGGCTTCGGAGATGCGCGCTCCCGTCGCGTACAAGAACTCGAGTAACGCTCGGTCGCGACGAGCCACCGCGTCGTCACCGACCACGGCTCCGATCAACCGAGCCACGTCGTCCTCGCTGAGCGGTTTCGGGATGCCGGCCGGTACTCGCACACCGTCCAGATCGGCCGTCGGATCGTCACGTCGTCGATTCTCAGCCACCAAGAAGCGATGGAAGTTGCGCACCGCGGCCAATTGGCGGGCCACGCTGGATGCGGCCGCCTCGCCACGGCGCTCCGCGACGAAGGCGTCGATGTCAGCGGCCTTCACGTCGAGCACCGACGTCTTGCGACTTCTCAACCACTCGCAGTAACCGGAGAGATCACGCCGGTAGGCCGCTACCGTGTTGGACGAACGCCCGCGCTCGGCGACCAACCACGACAGGTACTC
>CAZELU010000057.1:0-10888 GCA_964513215.1 uncultured Bifidobacterium sp. | reverse complement strand
GTCCATGAACGCCCACGACGTGCGGTGCACAGCCGATGGGCCGTAACCGGCCAGCGCCGTGCGATGCCATTGGCACGGGTAGCCCTTGTTGCCCTCGAACCGATACATCGGGAAGTCGTGCGCGAGTTCGCGCATCAGCCGATCGCGCGTGACCTTGGCCAGAATCGACGCGGCCGCCACCGACAAACACGACGTATCGGCCTTCACCATCATCTGCACACGAGGCACGAGCGGGCTCACGAAGTTCCACGATCCATCGACAACCGCAGCATCGGGCGTGACGTTGCTCGCACTGCTGAGCGTGGTGAGTGCGCGTTTGGTGGCCACGCGTTGCGCCTCGGCCATCCCCCATTCGTCGCATTCCTGCGGTGACGCCATACCCACCGACCACGCGATGCACCATGACGCCACTGCGTCGAACATTCCTTCGCGTGCTTTCTCGGTGATCGCCTTCGAATCGCGAATGGGAGCCGGAACGTCGCTCGCATCGGCATCGGGAACGAGCGCGATGCCCACTGCGAGCGGCCCCGCCCAAGCACCCTTGCCCACTTCGTCGATGCCCACCACGATGCGATGACCCTCGGCGCGCAGTCGATCTTCGGCGTCACGCGTGGGCGCGACCCGCGGCGCCTTCGCGGCACCCTTGGGCGCCTTGGCGGCTGCCATCACACGATGCGCAGGCCGGCCGGCCCGTCAACCACACGACCGATCGCGGTGAACGGACCAGCCGTGAGTGCGTCTGCGTGCGCTGAGTCGACCGCGGCGAGCAAACCACCCGAGGTCTGCGGATCGAACACGATCGCGTCGACGTGCGGAATTGCATCACTCGTGACGTCGACGTGAACGCCAACAGCGGTGCGGTTACGCGCGTCTCCACCGGTGCGAACTCCGCGTTGTGCGGCGTCGAGGGCACCGGCGTAGGTGGGCAGCGCATGCGAGTCGATCACGAAGGTTGCGTTGGCCCGCTCGGCCATCTCCCAGCCGTGGCCGGCGAGTCCGTATCCGGTCACGTCGGTGACGGCGTGAACACCCGGCGTGGATTGCAGAAGTTCGCTCGCCGCGCGATTGAGCGTCTTCATGCCCTCGATGGCCGCGCGCTTGTGATCGTCGTTGCCGCCGGCGAGCACGATGCCGGTGCCGAGCGGTTTGGAGATCACGAGCACGTCGCCGACCCGCGCACCCTCCTTGCGGAAGATGCGATCGGGGTGCACCACACCTTGTACGGCGAGACCGAAGATGGGCTCGGGATTGCGGATGGTGTGTCCGCCGGCGACGCTGCCGCCGGCCGCGGCCACCACCGACGACGCGGCGTCGAAGATGGTGACGATCGCGTCGCGCGGGAAGTGTTCGGGGAAGGCCGCGACGTTGACCGCCAGCACCACGCGACCGCCCATGGCGAAGACGTCGCTGCAGGCGTTGGCGGCGGCGATGGCGCCGAAGTCGGCCGGGTCGTCGACCAAGGGCGGGAAGAAGTCGGTGGTGCTCACGAGAGCCAGGTCGGGGCTGAGGCGATAGACCGCGGCGTCGTCGAACGGGGCCAGGCCCACCAGGAGGGACGGGTCGAGCGAGGTCGGGAGTTCGTCGACCAAGCCGGCCAGGAGGTCTTTGCCCCACTTGGCCGCGCACCCTCCACACGAGGTCCACTCGGTGAGCCGCAGAGGAGACGCACTCGACATAGCCGACATGGCCTGAGCCTAGGTGTTCCGACCTTTCCCTGAATGGGTGCGAAACCCCGGCAAATTTGCCAGTCCGGTTCCCCATGGAATGCGCATCGGGCCTGGAAGACCCGGGGAAGCCCGGTGCTAAGTTCGCATCACGAACCCTTCGGGGGATGGAGGCGGGATGTTGAAGCGGGATGTCCGGCGCAAGGACGTTGCAGCCGATCTGAGTCAGGAAGCGTTCGCCGACATGGTGGCGCCCGAGACCGAGCACAAGCCGGTGCGCCGCGCTCTCACCGTCGGATACGCCAATGATCCGTCCGAACGTCAGGCCGATTCGATGGCCGATGCTGCGGTTCGCAACCTCGGTGCGTACGACGAAGCCGCTCCGTCCACCGTGTCGCGTCAGGCCTCGAAGGACGATCCGCTCGGTGGTGCCGAAGTCGCCCCTGAAGTTCAGCGTCAGATCGATGCGAAGCGTGGCGGTGGTCAGGCTCTCGGAAATCGAGAGGCAACGGCGTTCTCCGATTCGTACGGTGTCGATCTGTCCGGTGTGCGCGTTCACACCGATTCGCAGGCCGACACGTTGAGTCGCTCGCTCCAGGCCGACGCGTTCAGCACCGGTAACGACGTGTTCTTCCGCCGTGGCAAGTACAACCCTGGCACCGCCGCCGGCGATCACCTCATCGGTCACGAACTCGCGCACGTCGCCACCGAGACGCCCGGTGCATCGCGCAGCATCCACCGCTTCATGACGCAAGACCGCTTCTTCGAACTCACGTATCAGAGCTTCTTCTCGTCGAAGAGCCAGGCCCAGGTGGCCATCGGAGCGATGCTGAAGGAGTACGAGGGCCTCAAGGACAAGAAGACGGGCCAGGTGCCGGCGTCGAATGCGGCCACCGCGGTCGCAAAGATCCAGGGAATGCTCCGGATCGCCAAGGCCTGGATCGCCGACCACGAAGACGAGAACGGTGTTCCTGACGCCAACAAGCAGGCTCGCTACACGGGCTTCGTCACGTTCGTCAACACCGCGCAACTCGCCCTCGACTCCATCAAGGCCAAGAACGCGAACGCAGCCGCCGCTGCGGCCGCGATTCCGGAAGACGCGCGCGTCACCAGCCTCGAGAAGCACTACCTCGGCGACGGCGTGACGCTGTTCCAGCGCGCCGGCGCGATGCTCGACAAACTCCTCGACGCTCCGAAGAAGGGCGAAGAAGACACGTACAAGGGTCAAGAAGCCGAGTTCAAGATCGAACTCTCGATCCCGGTGCCGCCCGCGACCGTCGGCGGCTTCCTCGAACTCAAGGCCGAGCGTGACGAGAAGGGCATCGAAGCCAAGGGCACCATCGCCATCACCGGTGGCGGAAGCGTCGGCGTCGCCGAGCTCAAGGGTGCGCTCGGTGGTTTCGTCGCGGCCAAGGGCAAGGACGGAGCGCAAGTCGGCGCACTCATCGAGTACGCGCTGTACCGCCGTTGCGCCGAGAGCAACATGATTCCGTGGGAAGCCGAGGCGTATCTGTTCGGTGGTAGTGCCGACGCACGCGGCAAGCGTCGCGCCGAGAAGCGATCGCTCGAAACCGAGAAGCAGGCGTTCGGTGATGCCGCGGGCGAGGACGGCGACGATTTCTACGCCGAAACCGGTGCGATGGCAGCACTCTCGGCCAAGGCCGGCTTGGGCGACGTTGGCGAAGTCGAGGGCGAGCTGAAGGGCACCACGAGCACGCGCACCGACCGCAAGTCCCTCGATCAAGGCAAGGGCATCGGCAGCAAGAACAAGCGCGCCGAGGGTCTCATCAACACGCTGTCGGGCGGTTCACGTGGCGCCCAGGAGAGCACGGGTCGCACCATGCTCGGCTTCTCGGCCAAGGCTGCCGTCACCGTTCTCGGTGTGACTGCCGAAGTCGAATACAACGCGTTGTGGGGCGCCAACAAGGACGGCACGAAGTCCAACATGCAGATCGAGAAGAACGAGATCGAGTTGGCCGTCGAAGACGTGCCGATCGAGAAACTCGTGGGCGACGCCGGCAAGGAGATCATCCTGAAGGGCATCGAGCAGATCCAGAAGGAAATGGATCGCGCGCCCGACGAGCAGGTCGACCCGGTGGCCGAGGCTCAACTCGATGCGATGATCGACGAAGCGAAGAGTTCCGCGGAAGACGCGGCGCAAGAAGCGATCGAAGAAGCGGGCGGAACCTTCGAGAAGAGCGAGGCACTCGGCTTCAAGCTCGGATTCGACTTCATGGAGAAGGAACTCACGTTCAAGATCACGAAGACGAGCGGCTACAAGGTCGAGCTCGGTGTGGCCGAGGTCGAAGCCAAGAAGTCCGAGACTCTGCTCAAGAAGACGAAGTCGTTCAAGAAGGAAGACGCGGGCAAGGGCGACGCAGGTAAGGGCGACGCCGGCAAGAAGCCCTGATCCGGCGCCCGCCGGGCGACCCGTTCCATGAATCGCCCGAGGAGGCTCCCATGACCGATGTGAATTTCACGCACCCCGCTGGCGACGTGTTGCTACGTCAGATCGAAGCGCGTGTCGACGATGGTGTCGTCTCGCTCACCGGACTCGTATCACCTGACGTGTGGGACCACATCGAACTCGAAGACGTGTTCGGTGCGCGCACGCGTGTGCGACACGGGTCGCTCGACGCGCATGGCGACGTCCGCATCACGGTGTCCGGCCCCGAGTCGGCCACCGGACCCGGCGCCGGACCCTTTGCCCGTGACTGGCGCATCGACAGCGCTGCCCGCCGCGTCGATGGAGCCGACGGCGAAGTGTGGATCGGTCTGTCGTTCGAAGCGGCGCCGCAGTGGCTCGGGGCCGCGTCCGGTCTCGAAGAACTCGGATTCACTCGATCGGACGAGAGTGACGTGTCGGTTTCGTACGTCGACGACGACGGCACTCACGTCGAAGTCGTCGCCGACGTCGAACGTCGCCTGGCTACCATCACCTGCCGTCGGACCGTGGGCGAGCCGAGCGAAGCGGCGCTCATCGAAACGCTCAAGGTTCTCAACGCCGTGAACGATCGATTCGTAGCCGGGACCGCGGTCGTGTCCGGATCGGACATCGTGTTGAAGAGCGGCATGCCGATTCCCGAGAATGGTGACGTATCGGCGGTGCTCGAAGATCTGGCCTACGCCCTGCCCGGAATGACGGGCATGGTCGTCGACGCGGCCGGGCCGGTGATGACCGGAAAGAAGTCGGCTGCAGATGCGATCGAAGAACTCTTCGGCTGACGGCTCGGCCAGTCGCTGGGCCGACGAAGCGGTTCGACTGCTGGTCGCGAACGCCGCCGATGGAGGCCGGGGTTCGACATCGTCACTCGCCTCATTGCGCGCGAAGGCTCTCGACACCGATGATCCGGTGGTGGCACTCGCGCGCGGCGCGGGTTGCCCCGACGACGAAGTGCTCGCGCTCGTGCTGTGCGTTCATGTCGAGCGCTCGCTCGAGAGGCAACGTGCCTTGGCCCCCCTCTCCCCCGACGGCATCGGAAGCATCCGTCTCGGAATGCTCGATCAACTGCGTGATGACGAGTTCAGTGGCGCATCGACCGTGGGGCCTGATTCGCGACTGCGTCGCGCACGACTCGTCACGGTCTCCACGTCGGGACCTTTCGCCTCACGAACGGTGTCGGTCGACTCCACCGTGATGTGGGGACTCTCCGACGACCCGCGGCCCGATCCGGCACTTCCCGTTGGCTCGCGTCTCGTCGATCGGGGCGGTAACCGCGGAGACATCACGTCGATGCTCGTGGTGGGAGACGACCCCACTCGTCGTCGAACGCTGCTCATGAACGAGTTGGCGGGCGACTCGGTGTTGGTGGTTCGTGACCCGAACGATCAAGCGCAATGGGACGCGTGTGTGCGTGAGGCGACGCTGTGCCACGCTGCTCTGCTCGTCGAACTCTCCGGATCGCTCACGTCACTCGGAAGCGCGACTCTCGACGATGCCAACCATCTGGTGATCGGCATCTCCACACCGGCCGGTGTCGATCCCGAACTCCTGCCACGTCGCGCGTGGAAGGAGGCAGCCGCACCGCCGAGTGCCGCGTCGGCTGAAGAAGTCGCGTCGGTGCTCGGTCAGGATTCGCCGCATCCGCTCACCGCCGATCAGCTCAGGCGTGTGCACTCGACCCTGCCTCTCGTCGACGGCGATCTGTCCCGAGCCGTCCGCCGCTTGGCCGACCATCGTCTGTTCGAACTCGGTAACCGCACGGCGCCGTCGCGCACGTGGGACGACCTCATCGTCGAATCCGATTGTCTCGACGAGTTGCAGTCGCTCGCTCAGCGCTATCGCCAGGCGAGTCGCGTTCGCGAGATGCCCGGCATCGGTCGCCACGTTCCACCCGGATTGCTGGCGGTGTTCGCCGGGCCGTCGGGTACCGGCAAGACGCTGGCCGCCGAGGTGATCGCCGGCGATCTCGGACTCGAGTTGGTGAAGATCGATCTCTCGACCGTCGTGTCGAAGTACATCGGCGAAACCGAGAAGAACCTCGAGGAAGTGTTCGACGCCGCGAGTGTCGGCGGCGCACTCGTTCTGTTCGACGAAGGTGACGCGATTTTCGGCAAGCGCAGCGAAACCAACGATGCCCGTGACCGCTACGCGAACATCGAAGTCGCCTACCTGTTGCAGCGAGTCGAGACGTTCGAGGGCTTCGTGATCATCAGCACGAACTTGGCCGCGAACGTCGATCAAGCGTTCCAGCGTCGCATCCAAGGAATGGTCGAGTTCATGGCGCCCGACCGCGACCTTCGACTCAAGTTGTGGCAACTGCACCTGCCGTTGTCGGTGTGCGCGCCCGAAGTGAGCCACGACGAATTGGCCGCCATCAATTTCTCGGGCGGCAATGTGCGCAACGTGTCGGTCGCGGCCGCGTTCCTCGCCGCCGCTGACGACAAACCGATCGACCGTTCGCACCTGCGCGTGGCCCTACGACGCGAGATGCGCAAGCTCGGGCGTTTGGCCGACGGGATACTCTCCTGACGTGTCGTTGATTCCGGTCGGCCCGTATCTCTTCACCGACCAGGATGCCCGCAAGACGCTGCTGAACGCGCCGATCATTCTCGAGATGATGCGCAACGGTCGCGATCCGAACCCTGTCGCCCACTTGGCCGACCGCGTCGACACCCTGCTGAGAGATGTCGACGTGCTGAAGCTGCCGAGCGACGAGGTGCCCGAATTGCTCGCCCAAGTGTGGGCCACCGTTGCAGCGGCTCCTCTCACGTTGCGTGTAGGCGGCCACGCGCCAGCCACGTGCACGGGTGCGGTCGTTCAGGTGAACACGAGCAAGGGTGGCGTGCCGAAGGGGCCGGTTGCCGAGGCGTACGTCGGATGGCGAGGCATCGAAGGCGACGTTCAGAAGGAGCGCGCGCATCACGGCCGGCCGTTCCAGGCACTGTGTCTGTGGTCGGCCGAGGTGATCGATCGACTACGAGCCGACGGACACCCGATCGCCTATGGATCGGCGGGCGAGAACATCACCATTGGCGGCATCGACTGGAACGACGTGCGACCCGGCGTGCGATTGCGGATCGGTGAGGTGATGTGCGAGGTGTGGGCGTACGCAGTGCCGTGCAAGAAGAACGCGCAGTGGATGAAGGACGGCGACTTCGGGCGGTTGCATCACGATCGCGAGGGTGAGTTCGGCGGGGCGATCAGCCGGTTGTACGCGACGGTGACCGAACGTGGAGTGGTGCGCCCCGGCGATGTCGTCACTCTCGAGCCCTGAAGCCCTGGATCCCCACACCCAATCAGGGATTGCGCAGCGGGCCGTGCAGTAATTCGTGGAGCGGTTCGCGGAAGTCCCGCAACAACTCGTATCCCGCGTCACGCCACGCCTTGTTCTCCAGCACGCTGTTCGCCGGTCTCTTCGCCGGCCGCGGCGGCACGAGCTCGGCTGTCGTGATCGCGCGCACCGTATCGGGATCACTCCCCAACTCGCGCACGATCTCGCGCACGAAGCCGTGCCAGCTCACAGCACCCTGATTCGTGAGGTGGAACACGCCGCTGTGCCGATCGTCCACGAGCGTGAACAGTGCCGGCGCCAAGTCGGCCGTGAACGTGGGGCAACCCACCTGATCGCCCACGAACGCAAGCGGCTTGCCTTCCCCCACCAACCGTTGCACCGTACGCACCATGTTCGAACCGTTCGCCCCGCACACCCACGACGTGCGCACCACCACCGCATTCGAGCCGAGTTCGAGCGCTGCCTTCTCGCCCGCCAATTTCGACGCGCCGTACACGCTCTGCGGATTGGGAGAATCAGCTTCCACGTAGGCGCCGGTCTTCGTGCCGTCGAACACGTAATCGGTACTGATGTGCACGAGCCGCGCGTCGATCGCGTCGCAGGCCTCGGCGATCCAGCGCACCGCGTGTTCGTTCACTGCGAACGCCTTCTCCACCTCGGATTCACACAGGTCGACCGCGGTCATCGCGGCACAGTTGATGATCACGTCGGGGCGCCATTCGGCGATGGCTTCGTGCACCTGCTCGCGCTGCGTGATGTCGAGATCCGCCTGATCGACTGCCAGCACTGTGTCTCCCCGCGATGCCGCGACCGCCACCACGTCGTGACCCAATTGACCGGCGGCGCCGGTGACGAGAACCCGGTTCACAGTCCGGCGCGCGCCTTGAGCGGTTCCCACCACGCGCGATTGTTGCGATACCACTCGACCGTTTCGGCCAGCGACTCCTCGAACGACCGCTGCATCTTCCAACCCAATGCGCTGATCTTGTCGATGGTCACCGAATACCGGCGATCGTGACCGAGGCGATCGGCCACCGGCTGCACGAACGACTCGTCACGGCCGCACAATTCGAGCAAGCGGTACGTGATCTCGCGATTGGTGATCTCGTTGTGAGCACCGATGTTGTAGATCTCGCCCACGACGCCCTTCTGCAACACCAGGTGAGCCGCGCGATTGTGGTCTTCCACGTGGATCCAGTCGCGCACGTTGCCGCCGTCGCCGTACAGCGGAACCCTCTTGCCGTCGAGCAAGTTGGTGGTGAACAGCGGAATGAGCTTCTCGGGGAACTGATACGGGCCGAAGTTGTTGGAGCACCGCGTGACCACCACAGGCATTCCGTAGGTGGTCACGTACGACAGCGCGATCAGATCGCTGCTGGCCTTCGACGCCGCGTACGGCGAACGGGGTCCGAGCCGATCGGTTTCGGTGAACGAACCCTCCTCGATCGAGCCATACACCTCGTCGGTGCTGATGTGCAGGAATCGCTGCACACCCACCTGTCGCGCCACGTCGCACATCACGTTCGTGCCGAACGCATTGGTGCGCACGAACGCATAAGGGTCGACGATGCTGCGATCGACGTGGCTCTCGGCCGCGAAGTGCACCACGGCGTCGTGGCCCTTCATTGCATCGAGCACGACATCGGAATCGCAAACATCGCCTTGCACAAAACGACACCGACGATCGTCGACGAGATCGCGAATGCTCTCGAGGTTGCCGGCGTACGTGAGCTTGTCGAAGATCGTCACTTGGTCGTCGGAATTCGCAAGCAGCCAGCGCACGTAGTTCGACCCGATGAATCCGGCCGCGCCGGTCACGAACAGCTTCACGTTCGCCTCAGGTGCGCAGCGGCCAGCGGGGCCGCTGATGATCGGGAATATCGGCCCGACGCGGATTGTTGGCGTCGCGCGCCGACATGACCGGCGACGAGACTCCCCAGTCGGCTCCGATGGCCGGATCGTCCCACGCCACACCCAACTCGTCGGACGGGTTGTAATAACCGTCGACGAGGTACGTCATGACCAGGTCGGCGTGCGCAGCGAAGCCGTGCGCAACACCCGGCGGGATGAACACACCCTTGTGAACGTCACCGCGCAGGTCGATGGTCTGCGTGGCGCCATCGGTGGGACTCCCGACACGCAGATCGTGCAGAACCACGCGCATCGATCCGCTGATCACGTACCAGTAGTCGGCCTGATGCAGGTGATAGTGCAGGCCCACCAGAGCGCCCGCCTGCTTGTTCGATCGGTTGGTCTGGATCATCTCGCGTGCGCCCGGAATCCACTCGCGGCGATACGACTCGACGAACAATCCGCGCTCGTCACCGTGCACCTTGGGTTCGGCGATCCAGACGCCGGTGATCAAGTCGCTTTCGTATACGCGTTCCGCTTGGGTGGCCATGTCACTCCGTGTCGATCTGGCAGTGATCGCCGATCATGAGACGAAGCGCGCGCGGCTTACGACCCGATCGCACGACTTCGGCTTCCTTGCCGATGAGGCTGTCTTCCAAGCGCGGGATGTCGATGATGCGACTGCGCTCCATGATCACCGAGTGCTCGATCTCGCTGTGCACGACCTCGCAACCGTTGCCGATGGCCGAGTACGGGCCGATGAAGCTGTCGGTGATGATCGCGTTGGCGCCGATCACGAGCGGACCACGAAGGGTGGAGTTGCGCACGACAGCGCCCGCCTCCACCACCACGCGACCGTCCACCGACGACTCGCTGTCAACGTCGCCATCGATGCGCGGCTCGATCACTTCCAACAACAGGCGATTCGCCTCGAGCAGCGGCGTGAGTTTGCCGGTGTCGATCCACCAACCGGTGAGCAACTCGCAACGCACGCGATGACCCTGATCGACCAACCACTGGATCGCATCGGTGATCTCGAGCTCGCCTCGACCCGACGGCTTGATCTCGCGCACGGCCGTGTTGATGGTGCGATCGAACAAGTAGACCCCCACCAGGGCGAGGTCGGTGGGCGGATCGGCCGGCTTCTCGACGAGATGAACCACGTTGCCGTTGGCGTCGAGTTCGGCGATGCCGAATCGATGCGGATCGGGAACCTGCTTCAGCAAGATCTGCGCGGAGGGCGGTTCGGCCGACGACCGGGCCGATTCGAACGCGCGCACGAACGCGCCGAGATCTTGTTCGAGGAGGTTGTCGCCGAGGTACATGACGAAGTCGTCGTCACCCAGGAAGTCGCGCGCGATCAAGACGCAATGTGCCAACCCCAACGGTGCATCCTGCGGGATGAATGTGATCTGCGCACCCCATTGGCTGCCGTCACCGAGCGCTGCCATCACCTCGGCCCGCGTGTCGCCGACGATCACACCGATCTCGGTGATGCCAGCCGACACCATGGCCTCGATCCCGTAGAACAGGATCGGCTTGTTGGCCACCGGCACGAGCTGCTTGGCGCTCGTGTGGGTGATCGGCCGCAGCCGGGTCCCGGCTCCGCCGGCGAGAATGAGGGCTTTCATGGGCGAA
>CAZELU010000056.1:0-11041 GCA_964513215.1 uncultured Bifidobacterium sp. | reverse complement strand
GCCCGCCGCTGAGCGTCAGGCTCGTCGGAGTTTGTCGGCGATGAGCCGGCGGAGATCTTCGAGACTCATTCGCCGCGTTCCCAGATAGCTGCTCGCGTACGGCGTGAAGTCGAAGAGGAATCCGAAGAAGACGCGGTCGTCGAAGTCTTCTCCCGGGGCCATACGCGCGCGGGCCTCGGCCAGGGCTTCTTTCCAGAGATCATGACGCCGAGCGAACACCTCGCGCAGTCGCTCCTCGAGCACCTGATTCTCGGTCGCTGCGGCCAGAATCTGCAGTCGGAACTTGTGGTTGATGCTCTGGAACGCGTACTTGAGAGGGATGGCGTCGACGAGCTCGTCCACGGTCAATTCGGAACGACCGCGAATGGACCGTCGAAAGTGCACAACCGTTCCTTCGACGATCTCTTCCATGATGTCGCCGAGGACTTGAGCGAGCAGGCCGTCGCGGTCGCCGAAGAATCGGTAGATGCTCGTGACCGACGTATTGGCTCCGGCGGCGACCTCGGCCACTCGAAGGCCGAGAATTCCGCTCTGCATCAACTCTTGCCGCGCACTGAACAGAATCGCGTCGCGTGTCTCTTGCCCTCGCGTCGTCAGTTCGGTCATCGGCTCACTCTAAGAAGATGCACGAACGCTTGGCCGAAAAAAACTTTCGATTTCCCGAAACGAGCGGATCAGTTGGTGGACAGATCGGATGGTGCCGATGCCAACCATGACACACGCCCCGGTTGTCGCTTCAACACCGCGCTCCACAGTTCTTCGGGCGAGTCAGTGAACACATCGTCCACTTTCGAGGGAACGACGATCCACGCTCCGAGTTCGAGTTCGCCGTCGAGTTGTTGCGCGTTCCACCCCGAGTAACCGTGGAAGATGCGCATCGCCGTCGGACGCGGGTCGAGGAACGCTGGATCCAATTCCAGGTCGACTGGTTCAACGCTCACCTCGCCGGAAGGTAGACGAACTTTGCCGAGAGCGATCAGTGCGTTTGGCTCCACCGGTCCACCCGTGAACAACTCGCGCGGTGGCGCCACCAACTCGGCCCACGTGTCGAGCTCCACATCGAGGTCGTCCGAACGCCGATTGAGCACGACCCCGATGGCTCCGCCCTCGTTGTGCTCGAGCATGAACACCACGGTCCGATCGAAGTTCGGGTCCCCCAGCGGAGGGGCGGCCACGAGGAGCCGGCCTTTGGTGCTCGGGAGAGGAAAACCGGAGGCCTGGGCCATACCCCATGTTCGCAGGGTCGCCCCGCCCCGGGCCGACACCGATCGTTGTATCTCCATGCAGTAGTCCGTATGATCATGCGTCGTGACCACGACACCCCGCACCGCCGCGATACTCGGCGCCTCCGGTTACACCGGAGCCGAGCTCATGCGTCTTCTGGCCGGCCACCCCGACCTGCGCCTGGTGCTCGCCACCGGCGATACCCAGGCCGGCACGAAGGCCGCCGCGCTCTATCCGAGCCTGGCCGCGCGCTACCCCGATCTCGTGTTCGCCGAGAACGATCCGGCGGCGTGTCATGGAGTCGACGTCGTGTTCCTGGGTCTGCCTCACGAGGCCAGCCTCGAACTTGCTCCGCAGCTCGTGGGCAAGGTCGGGTGCGTCGTCGATCTCTCGGCCGCCTATCGCTTGAAGGACGCGTCGTCGTATCCCACGTATTACGGCTTCACTCACGATCAGCCGACTCTGCTCGCCGCGGCGGTGTACGGCCTACCTGAACGCCATCGCGCCGCCTTGAAGGGCGCGCAACTGGTGGCTACGCCGGGTTGCTACGTCACCGCTGCCACGCTCGCGATGGCGCCGCTCGTCGATGCCGGTCTGATCGACACGTCCTCGGTCATCGTCGACGCGGCCAGTGGGGTTTCGGGCGCCGGCCGCGGCCTCAAGCACACGAGTCTTTTCTGCACCGTCGACGAAGACATGAACGCCTACGGCCTTCTCGATCATCGACACACGCCCGAGATGCAAGAGCAGATCGGAGCCACCGTTCTCTTCACACCGCACCTCGTTCCCATGAACAGGGGCATCCTCGCCACCTGCTACACCCGTCCGGCCAGTGGGAAGAAGGTGTCGACCGAGTCGTTGCTCGGCGCTTTGTCCACTGCGTACGCCGGCGAACCCTTCGTGGTGGTCAGGCACGACTCGCCGTCGACGAAATCCACCCTCGGCTCGAACGCGGTGCACATCACGGCGCGGTACGACGAACGTACGGGCCACGTCATCGTCATCAGTGCCCTCGACAACCTCTGCAAGGGTGCATCGGGTGGCGCGATCCAAGCGGCCAATGTGGCCCTCGGTCTCGACGAGACCGCCGGACTGTCAGCAGTGGGGGTGTATCCGTGAAGGCTGTCGACGATCAGTTGCGGGCCGAGGTTCTGATCGAGGCGTTGCCGTACATCCGGCGTTTCGCCGACAAGATCGTCGTGGTGAAGTACGGCGGCAACGCCTTGGCCGGCGCCACCGAAGACGACGCGCTGGCTCTCTTCGCTCAAGACATCGTCCTCATGCGTCTGGTCGGTCTCAAGCCGGTGGTCGTTCACGGTGGAGGTCCGCAGATCAGCGACCTCATGAAGCGTCTGGGCAAGACCACCGAGTTCAAGAACGGGCTGCGCGTCACCGACGCCGAAACGGTCGATATCGCGCGCATGGTGCTCATCGGTCAGGTCAATCCTCAGATCGTGTCGGCCATCAACGTGTACGGCGACTACGCGGTCGGTATCAGCGGCGAGGACGCCGCGCTGATCTCCGCGGCCCCACGTGATCCCGAACTGGGCTTCGTCGGTGATGTCACCGCCATCAACCCAGGGATCGTCCATCGACTTCTCGCCGACGAGTTCATTCCGGTGATCGCCACCATCGGCACCGACGCGCAAGGGCAGGCCTACAACATCAACGCCGACACCGTGGCCGGGGCCATCGCCGAATCGCTCGGTGCCGAAAAGCTCGTCTACCTCACCGACATCGAAGGTCTGCGCCGCCAGGTCGACGATCCGACCAGCCTCATTCGGCAGACCAGCCCCGACGAACTCGACGCGCTGATGGCCGATGGCACGATCGCCGGTGGAATGATTCCGAAGGTCGAGAGTTGCGTGCACGCCGTGCGCAACGGTGTGAAGCGGGCGCACATTCTTGACGGTCGGGTGGCCCACGTCCTGTTGCTCGAACTCTTCACCGACGCCGGTATCGGCACGATGGTCGAGCGCACCCGTCATCTCAGCGGAGGTCAGTCATGAGCGCCCACGCATTCTCCACGGCCGGAGCCGATTACTGCCCGTTCATGCCGGTGTTCGGTGCGCCAAGTGTGATGTTCGAACGCGGCGCGGGAACCGAACTGTGGGACGTCACCGGAAAGCGCTATCTCGATTTCTTGTCGGGTATCGCAGTCGTCTCGCTCGGACATTGCAACCCGGCGGTGTCGGATGCCGTCACCAAGCAGATCAACACGCTTTCGCACGTGAGCAATTTCTTCGCCAATCCGGCCGCCACCAAGGCGGCGACGGACATCAACCAATTGCTTCACGAGGCGAGCGGACAGTGGGGCCAGGTCTTCTTGTGCAACAGCGGAGCCGAAGCCAACGAAGTGGCCATCAAGTTGGCGCGCAAGTTCGGAGGACGCGGTCGCTACGGAGTGGTGAGCGCTCTTGGCAGTTTCCACGGACGCACACTCGCTGCGCTCGCGGCTACCGGCCAACCGGCCAAGCACGAACCGTTCCAGCCGATGCCCGAGGGTTTTCGGCACGTTCCGTACGCCGACCTCGGTGCGCTCGAAGCCGCGATCGACCCGTCGGTCGCCGCAGTGCTGATCGAAACCGTGCAAGGAGAAGGCGGTGTGATTCCGGCGTCGGTCGAGTACCTGCAGGGAATTCGGAGGCTGTGCGACGAGCGTGGCCTTCTCATGATGATCGACGAAGTGCAAACCGGATTCGCGCGTACTGGCCAGTGGTTCGGCTTCCAGCACGCCGGTGTCGCACCCGATGTGGTCACGATGGCCAAGGGCATCGGCAACGGATTCCCAGTAGGTGCGACCTGGGCCCGGCGCGAGGTGGCCGCGGTGTTCCAGCCCGGCGACCACGGATCTACATACAGCGGAACGGCCATCGCCGGCGCCGCGGTGTCGGCCGTCATCGCCGAGATGCGTCGCATCGATGCGCCTGCGTTGGCGCGGGAGAAGGGCGAGTACTTCGCGCAGAAGTTGGCGGCGGTCGACGGAGTGAAGGCGGTGCGCGGTCAGGGTCTCCTGCGCGCGGCCGAACTCGGCCCCGGTCGTGACGCCAAGGCCGTCTACACCGAGCTCTTGAACCGTGGACTCGTCACCAATGCCGTCAATGCCACGTCGCTGCGGTTGGCGCCGCCCATCACCACCCCGTTCGAGCACTTCGACGAAGCAGCGAACCTCATCGCCGAAGTGTTGGCCGAAGGAGTTGGACTGTGAACCTGCTGAACATCACCGACCTCGGACCCGACGGCGTTCGCAAGGTGCTCAAGCTGTCGCGGCGTCCCATCAAGAAGTTGGCCAAGCCTCTGAAGGGGCAGGGCGTCGCACTCATCTTCGAGAAGCCGTCCAATCGCACGCGCCACAGCATGGAAGTCGCCGTGGTGCAACTGGGCGGCCATCCCGTCTACACGCGCGGCGAAGAAGTCGGATTCGACGTACGCGAACCAGTCGAAGACATCGGCCGCATCATGGCCGGCTACCACGCCATCATCGCGGCTCGAGTCTTCGAACATTCGGTCTGCGATCGGCTGGCGGCGGTGTCGTCGGTTCCGGTCGTCAACATGTTGTCCGACCACTCGCACCCGCTGCAGGGTCTGGCCGACGCACTCACGATGGTCGATGAGTTCGGCAGCCTGGAAGGTCGCACCGTGGCGTGGGTGGGCGACTACAACAACGTCGCGCGTTCGCTCGGCGAGGTGTGCGCCTACCTCGGCGCGCACCTTCGTTTCGGCTGCCCGACCGGATACGACGCACCGACCGACGAACTGGCACGGTTCGAATCTCTTGGCGCGAAGTCGGTGACCCAGACGAACGACCCGAAGGCGGCGGTCGAAGGTGCGCACGCCGTACACACCGACACGTGGGTGTCGATGGGGCAGGAGGCCGAGAAGGCCGAGCGGTTGAAGATCTTCGGCGCGTACGGAGTCACCAGTGAACTCATGGCTCGGGCCGACTCCGATGCGATCTTCATGCATTGCCTACCGGCCTACCGCGGTTACGAGGTTTCCGCCGATGTCATCGATGGTCTCGCCAGCCGCGTGATCCAGCAGGGACACAACCGTCTGCATTCGGCACGCGGAGCACTGGCCTATCTCATGGGGGTGCGGTGATGGCGGCCAAGACGCAGCGGCAGCAGAAGATCGCCGAGTTGATCGGCAAGCACTCGGTGGTCAATCAACCGCAACTCGTGGAGTTGTTGCGCAAGGCGGGCATCGTCGCGACGCAGGCCACGGTCTCGCGCGACCTCGAGGATCTGGGAGCGGTGAAGGTGCGGGTTCCGGGCGGAGACTCGGTGTACGCGATTCCCGACTTTGCGCCGGCGCGCGTCGCTCCGGAGGATCAGTTGCGGCGTGTGATGGGGGAGTGGGTCGCCGAAGTTCACGCCTCGGGTTCGATGGTCGTCGTGCGCACCCCTCCCGGGTGCGCTCACGTGGTCGCTTCGGCGCTCGACCGCAGCGGCATGAAGGGTCTGCTCGGCACGGTGGCCGGCGACGACACCATCTTCTGTGTCGCCGAAGAATCGCTTGGCGGCAAGAAGTTGGCGGCGATCCTGCGTGAGTTGGCCGGAATCGGAGGACGGAAATGAGCGAAACGGGAAAGACCCTGTGGCACGGCCGGTTCGCTTCCGGGCCCGCCGACGAACTCATGGCTTACACCGTGAGCCTTCCGTTCGATCAGCGTCTGTGGCGTGACGACATCGCCTGTTCGCGCGCCCACGTCACCGGGCTCGCGCACGTCGGAATTCTCACTGGGACCGAACGTGATGCCGTGCTCGCCGCTCTCGCCTCGGTCGAAGCCGAGATGGACTCCGGCTCGTTCGTGTTCGCGCCGTCCGACGAAGACATTCACACCGCGGTCGAGCGGCGCGTCACCGAGTTGTGCGGCGCCCCTGGTGCGAAGTTGCACACCGGTCGAAGCCGGAACGATCAAGTGGCCACCGGTTTGCGCCTGTGGTGCAAGCGTGAAGTGCCTCGAGTCGTCGCACGCATCATCGGTCTGCAGGAAGCATTGGTGGCCCGGGCTGACTCCGCCGACGGCGTCTACCTTCCCGGCTACACACACGTGCAGCGCGCCCAGCCGGTGCTCTTGGCCCACCACTTGATGGCCCACTGCTGGGCCCTCGGTCGCGACATCGATCGTCTGCACGACGCACTCGATCGTCTCGACGTGTCACCCCTCGGCGCTGGTGCGTTGGCCGGTTCGTCGCTGCCCCTCGACCCGGCGTTCACCGCGCAGCAGCTCGGCTTCGCTGGTGTCTTCTCCAACTCCCTCGACGCCGTCAGCGATCGCGACTTCGTGGCCGAGATCTTGTTCGCACTGTCGATGGTCGCCGTGCACTTGTCTCGGCTCGGGGAAGAGTGGGTTCTGTGGACGTCCGAGGAGTTCGGCTTCGCGGTTCTCGACGATGCATACGCCACGGGTTCGTCGATGCTGCCTCAGAAGAAGAACGCCGACATCGCGGAACTCGCTCGTGGCAAGGCCGGTCGTGTGATCGGCGATCTCACCGGACTCCTGGTCACGCTCAAGGGCCTTCCGCTCGCGTACAACCGTGATCTCCAAGAGGACAAGGAGCCGCTCTTCGATGCGGTCGATCAGGTGTCGTTGGCGTTGTCGGCCCTCACCGGAATGATCGCCACCGCGCGCTTCGTGCCCGAGAAGATGCAAGCGGCCGCCGATTCACCAACCATGGCCGCCACCGATCTGGCCGAACATCTCGTTCGCTCGGGCACTCCGTTCCGCGACGCCCATGCCATCGTCGGTGCGCTCGTGCGGCGGTCACTGGCCGGTGAGGGTGCTCTCGTCGACCTCGTGCGCGCCGAACTCGGTGATGCCGCCGCCGCACTCGTCGCCCCCGGTGTGGGTGTGACGATGCGGACGACTCCTGGTGGAGCGGGCCCGAAGCCGGTAGCCGACCAGCGTGCACTCCTCGGACGGGCGATGGCGGCGTGGAAGGATCGTCAGTCGTGAGTATGCGATTGTTCGGCGAGGTGCTGGTGACGATGCTCGTCATCGTCGACCCGCCGGGCAACGTTCCGATCTTCCTGGCCGTCACGCGTCAGTTGACCGCCAAGGAGCGCAACCGAGCTGCGTATCTCGCCATCGCCACGGCATTCCTCATCATCATCCTGTTCGCCGTGGGTGGCCAGACCATCCTCGACTACCTGCACGTGTCGGTCCCGGCCATGCAGGTGGCCGGCGGTCTCCTTCTCTTGTTGGTGGCTCTCCAGTTGCTCTACGGCAAGGGCGGAGAAGACGGGTACGTCGAGGCCACACCCGAACAGCGTCTGTCCATCGCCATGGTTCCGCTCGGAACGCCGTTGCTGGCCGGCCCGGGTGCGATCGTGGCCACGATCGTCTTCTTCCGTCAGACCGACGGCGCGGGTGAGTGGGTCACCGTCATGCTCGGCACCTTCACGGCGCTGTTCATCTCGATGATCGCGTTGCGATTCAGCGGACTCGTGCAGAAGATCGTGCGACCCACCGGTGTCATCCTCTTGGCGCGGGTCGCGGGCATGATTCTCGCCGCGGTGGCGGTGCAGATGATCGCCAACGGCGTGACCGAACTCGTCCACACCGGCATCGACAAGACCTGAGCGGAGATTCCGTGGCTTACATTCACACCATTCGTGTCCGCTACGGCGAGTGCGACATGCAGAGAGTCGTCTTCAACGCCAACTACTTCGCGTATTGCGACGATGCGGTCGACGCCTGGACGCGTCACGCGCTGGCCGATCAGTTGAAGGCGGCCGGCACCACCACCAACCTGCACGCGATCGGTTTCGACTTCATGTTGAAGACCACGACGCTCACGTGGCACGCGCCCCTGCGCTTCGGCGACACCGCCGACTTGCACTGTTCGGTGTCGCGTTGGGGCAACAGCAGTTTCGACGTGCTGATTTCCGGACGGGTCGACGGCGACGACCGCTTCGACTGCACCATCACCTACGTGAGCATCGACCCCGTATCGCAACGCCCGGCTCCGATTCCCGAAGTGGTGAAGAGCGCTCTCAGTCGCTGAGACGTCGTTCGAGCCAGTCGAAGTTCTGGCCGTGATATCCGACGTCGGCCAAGTGATGACGAGACACGGCACCCTTCGACCACACATCGGCGCGTAAGTCGGCTCGGTCGCCGGCGGGTTCCATACGGGCCCAGACCAGGCTCCGGCCGCGCGATCCGGCTGTCGTGATCGCTTCGCGAAAGCGGGTCCGAACGTCGGGCGCCATGTACTGCCACACGATCGAGTGGAACACCACGGCTGTTCGATCGGACCCTTCGGCCAGGCGTTGGACGATCCAGTCATCGGCACTCGCGCGATCGACGCGATGGTGCAAAGGACGAGTGATCGCGATGGCGGACAACAGTCGTGCGCGCCGCTCGGACTGGTCGGGCCACACGAACGATTCGAGCCGAATGGCATCGCGATCGAGGTCGATCGGATCGGGGTCGCAGCCCAGTCGTTCGATGCAGCGAGCCGGCTCGAACACGCGCGGGGGAACGGCGAACATCGTCGGCGGGAAGGTGAGTGACGAGCCTTCACGCCCGAGAACACCGTGTCCGGTGTCCGCGGCGTACTGGTCGAACGACAGGTTGAGCCCGGCGCTCGCTCCGACCTCCCACCAGTCGAACTCGTCGACGCCGATCGAGGGCAGCCAGTTGGCGACGGCGAGATGGCACAGGCTGCGGCCCACTTCGTTGGTCTGCACGCCACGTCCGAGCGCATCGTCCACGTACGACCTCAGTCGATCGATCACGTCGTGGACGGCGGCCAGATCGATCACCCGACCATCGCCGCCACACGACGGGAAGCGGGCCGCCAACTCGGGTGCGCGCCCGTCGAGAGCGGCTCGATGCAGGGCGCCCAGGAGTCGTAAGGGGAGTGCGTCGTGCACGGGGCGATCGGTGCGGCCGGACAAGAGCGAAGCGATGGGCCCGCCCCGGTCGTGATCGAGGACCATCGCGTCGAGCAGGTCGGCGTATTGCAGCGACCCGAGGCGCCGACAGGCGACGGCCTGGATCTCCAGCGACTCACGCACGCCCGACACGTGATCACCATAATCCCCGTGGTCAGACGGTTCGAGATGCGAGACTGGAGGGCATGTCGTTGTTGGCCGATCTCGATGCGCGCGGTCTATTGCACGACACGACCGATCGCACGGCTCTCGAAGCGCGACTCTCGGCGGATCCGATCGGTGTGTACGTCGGATTCGATCCCACGGCCGACTCGCTGCACGCCGGCAACCTGCTCGGCCAGGTGATGTTGCGCCGTTTCCAATTGGCCGGACATCGCCCGGTGGTCTTGGCTGGCGGTGCCACCGGCATGGTCGGTGACCCGGGTGGACGCAGTGAAGAGCGCAACCTGCTCGATCGCGAGACGCTCGCGCACAACGTGGCCTGTGTGAAGAAGCAGCTCGAGCGGATTCTCGATTTCGACGGACCGCACGCGGCTCGTCTGGTCGACAACGCCGACTGGACCGCACCGATGAGCGCTCTCGACTTCTTGCGCGACGTCGGCAAACACTTCACCGTCAATCAGATGGTTGCCAAAGAATCCGTGCGCGCGCGCATGGAGAGCGAGCACGGCATCTCGTACACCGAGTTCTCGTACATGCTCTTGCAGGCCAACGACTTCCGGCATCTCTGCGAACACGAGAGTGTCGAGATGCAGATGGGTGGCTCCGACCAGTGGGGCAACATCACGGCCGGCATCGAACTCATTCGTCGCCGTACCGGTAAGCACGCATTCGGTCTCACGTGGCCACTCCTCACGCGCAGCGACGGCGCCAAGATGGGCAAGTCGGTTCACGGTGCGCTCTGGCTCGATCCCGACAAGACGAGCCCGTACCAATTCCGTCAGTACTGGATCCAGCTGCCCGACGACGACGTCGAGCGATTCATGCTGCAGCTCACCTTGCGTTCGGTCGACGAGGTCGCAGCGATCGTCGCTGAACATCGTGCTGCACCCGAGAAGCGGATCGGCCAGCGTGCACTCGCGAGTGACGTCACGTCTCTCGTGCACGGAGCCGAGGCCGAGCGGGCCGCAGCGGAAGCAGCCGACGTGTTGTTCGGCGGCGACCCCACGATTGCATCGCGCGCTGCACTCGATGCCGTCGCCCGCGAAGTTCCGAGCACCACGATGTCGCGCGCACAACTCGGCGATCTCGTTGCGGTGTTGACGGAGACTCGTCTCGCGCAATCGAACAGTGATGCGCGACGCACCCTTGGCCAGAAGGGTTTCCGTGCGAACGGCCAGACGATCGCCGACGACACCGATCTGTCGAGCGTGCCTCTGCTCGCGGGGGAGTACGTGTTGTTGCGTCGGGGCAAGACCCAGCACCACCTGGTCCGGGTCGAGGGCTGACCACGGGTGGGGTCGACCCGACCCGACCCGCTCAGTCCGACCCGGCCCGCCCGGCTAAACGGCCCAGGAAAACCCCGAAATATTCCTGTCCGGTCAGGTTGACGCTTCCGAACCCCGTCGCTAGATTTGCTCTCCGCCCAGGAAAGCCGTTCGCGGCTTTTGGGGCTGGCACCAACGGAGTTCCCCCTGGGAGGTCCGTGTGCCCGAGCTGAGGCTCCTTGAAAACGGAAGAGAAGACTGAACGCCAGTGCGGGCAGGACGGCGCAAGCCGGACCTGTCTGTCAATTCATTAATAAAAATCAATGGCCGGCTATGCCGGTCGAGCGGATCGGATCTCGGCAACACTCGGGTATTCCCCCAAGTGGAGGTCCGCTCTCGCCACGAACGCAGCGTCGACTTCGGTCGGCGTCATGTTCTTGACGGAGAGTTTGATCCTGGCTCAGGACGAACGCTGGCGGCGTGCTTAA
>CAZELU010000055.1:10414-11982 GCA_964513215.1 uncultured Bifidobacterium sp. | reverse complement strand
TACGGCGTCGACGGCATTCGTCTCACCGGTGGCGAACCCACGGTGCGCGCACATCTGCCGGTGTTGGTGGCCAAGTTGGCGAAGTTGGTCGTGCCGGCCGATTCGGCGTCACCACTGGCCGGTCAGCCCATCGATCTGGCTCTCACCACCAACGGCGCCACACTCGTCAACTGCGTCGACGAACTCCGCGATGCCGGACTCGGTCGCATCAACATCAGCCTCGACACACTCGACCGCGAGAAGTTCGAGCGTATGACTCGACGCGACGAACTCGAGCGGGTGTTGGCCGGTATCGACGCCGCTCGCGCCGCCGGATTCGCGAGTGTGAAGATCAACGCGGTGGTCGAACGCGGGGCCAACGACGACGAGATCCTCGATCTGGCCGAGTTCGGCCGGGCCAAGGGTGTGGAAGTTCGGTTCATCGAGTTCATGCCGCTCGACGCCGAGGGCCACTGGGTCAACGACAAGGTCGTGAGCCAGGACGAGATCGTGGCTCGAATCGCCGCGGTGCATCCGCTCGAATCGGTGCCGGCTCGTGGCGCGGCGCCGGCCGATCGCTGGCGCTATCTCGACGGTCGCGGCACCGTGGGTGTGATCCCGAGTGTCACCAAGCCGTTCTGCGGAGACTGCGATCGGGTGCGCCTCACCGCCGACGGCCAGTTCCGTACGTGTCTCTTCGCCACCACCGAGTTCGATCTACGCACGCTGTTGCGCGATGGTTCGAGTGACGACGTGGTCGCGGCCGAGATCGAGCGTGCGGTGGGCACCAAGTGGGCTGGTCACCAGATCAATCAGGTGAACTTCATCCGGCCGAAGCGCACCATGAGCCAGATCGGCGGCTGAGCCGAGTCAGACGTCGATTACGCGCGCTGCAGCCACTGCACGCCGACGTCGACACCCGGGCTGAACAGCACGTGTGGGTCGCCGTGCGGAGCGGGCAAACCGGCCGCGGTGACGAGTGAATCGTCGAGGTGCATGACCTCGCCGGTGTGCAGCGGCCACGGGCCGTGTTCGACCGCGCCGTAGTTGAATCCGCCGCCGTAACGCGGCGCGACGAGTCCCCAGCGATCGGTGAGGAAGTGTTCGAAATCACCCGCGACCACCGGTGCGCCGACGCGCACTGCGAGCGACGTACGGGCGCGATCGGGCCAGCGTCGGGTCACTTCGCTCGTGAGCACCGCGCCTTCACCGTCGCCGGCGAGCGTGACCGAACTCGGTCCGAAGCAGTACGGAAGTCGAAACGCGACACGCGCTCCGATCGTGGGCAGCAACTTGGGCGTGTCGAGCGAGAAGAACCACACGGCCGGTCGACCACGCGAGCGCACATACGTGCGCACGTTGATCTCGGGGAAGTCGCTGGTTCCGGGAATCTTCGGGAGTCGAGTGACCTGCAGATCGCGCATCTGGAACGGCACCAAGGCCACGTACGCCCGACCCTCGAAGGTGTCGAGTTCGACACCCGGGGGCAGGAGCCGCGCGACGACGTCGGGTTCGTAGGCCCAGTGCAGGAACGCCAGGTTCTGCCACCGTTGGGTCATCACGCGCACGAGACCATTGTGCCCGAGACC
>CAZELU010000055.1:2176-10314 GCA_964513215.1 uncultured Bifidobacterium sp. | reverse complement strand
GGCGAGCGGCGGTACCCTCGTGTGCGTGGCGACGAACGACCACCCTTTCACCCACCTCGACCCGCTCGGCCGGGCCCGCATGGTGGACGTGACGCCCAAGGAACCCACGTACCGACGTGCCGTGGCTCGCTGCAAGGTGTTCATGACCCCCGAGACCACCGCGGCCATCGCCAACCGCGAAGTGAAGAAGGGTGACGTACTGGCCGTGGCCCGCGTGGCCGGCATCCAGGCCGCCAAGCGCACGAGCGACATGATCCCGCTGTGCCACCCGCTCCTGGTGGGCGCGGTCACCGTCAACTTCGAGATCGGCGACGACCACGTGGCCGTGGAGGCCCAGGTCGAGACGGTCGAGCGCACCGGAGTGGAGATGGAAGCACTCCATGCCTGCTCCGTGGCCGCTTTGACGATCTACGACATGTGCAAGTCGGCCGACCGGGCCATGGTGATCGGCGAGCTGACCCTCTGGGAGAAGACCGGCGGGCGTTCGGGTACCTACCGCCGCGAGGCCTGACCCGCCACGCCTGAGTCCGGCGCCCCTCTGAGCCCGGCACGCCGACCTGCTCATCGAGTGTGGTGCCCGTCACAATGGGCCGGTCGGGGGTCCTCCATCCCGCGGGGACCCGGGCAAATGTTGCTAAATTGTTACGGTCCGTTCGGATCCCTCAGGGTGCCCGGGCAGACGACCGATATCGAATCGACACATTTCGTCACCCGGCGAAATCCGAACTCGAGCGAATCATGAGAGAGAAAGGAGAGCGGTGAGCCAGATCATCTTGTTGGTCGTCGGAGCCGCCTGGGCCGCCGTGCTCATTCCTCCGCTCGTGCGTGGTCGCTACGAGAACCGTCCCAACTCGTCGGTCGTCGACTTCCGTCGCCAGCTCTCCACTCTCCAGCGTTCCACCCCGGTCCGTGGTGCCAGTCCGATGCGTATGGCCCGCCCGCTCGCGCAGGCGCCGGTCCGCCCGGTGATGGCCCGTCCGGCCGCGGCTCCCACTCGGTCGATGCGCGCTCCAGTGCGCGGTATGACGCGCCAGCAGATGATCCGTCAGCGTCGTCAGAACGTCGTGCTCACGCTCACGCTCGTGACTCTCGGTTCGGCGTTCATCGCCTTCACCACCAAGAGCGATCTCTTCATCTACGTGTTCGTGCTGTCGGCCATGTCGCTCGTGGGCTACTGCTACAAGTTGTCGCAGATCCGCCGTTTCCAGAGCGCCACGCAGGCCTACCGCCGCGACTGGATCCGCGCCGCCTGAGTCGGCTGGCGCACCCGCAGGTAGAGTCGTCCTCCGTCGTCGGCTCGCCGGCGATCACCCTCGGGGGTGTAGCTCAGTTGGCAGAGCGCAACAATCGCACTGTTGAGGCCAGGGGTTCAATTCCCCTCACCTCCACCCGAGAACCCGGGCGACCCATCGGGCGCTCGGGTTTCGTGTTTCACGGCTAGGTTCGCGCCATGCCCGGGCCGTTGCATGGAGTTCGCGTCGTCGAACTCGGAGTCTGGATCGCCGGTCCGGCTGCGTCGGGCGTGCTGGGCGACTGGGGTGCCGACATCGTCAAGATCGAGCCGTTGTCGGGTGACCCGTCGCGCTTGTTCAGACGCATGTTGAGCCTCACCCGCGACGACAATCCGATCTTCGAACTCGACAACCGCAACAAGCGCGGGATCGCCCTCGACGTGTCGACAGCCGAGGGTCGAGCCATCGTTCTCGATCTCGTGCGGGACGCCGACGTGTTCGTCACCAACGCGCGAGCCGAGTCAGTGGCACGAGCCGGACTCGATTACGAATCGCTGCGCGCGATCAATCCGCGCATCGTGTACGGGCAGATCACCGGCTACGGACTCGAAGGTCCCGAAGCCGATCGGCCCGGGTTCGACATCGCCGCGTACTGGGCCCGATCGGGTCTGGCCCATCTGCACACTCCCGACGACGGTGAACCGCCGATCCTGCGCGGAGGTGTGGGCGATCACTCCACGGGTGTCGCATTCGCCGGTGCGATTGCCGCGGCTCTGTTCCACCGTGAGCGAACCGGTGAAGGCCAGATGGTGTCGACATCGCTCTTCCGTCAAGGTGTGTACACGCTCGGATACGACTTGAGCCTGGCGCTCAGTTGGGGTCGCTATCCGCCGGTGACGCGGCGGGCCGATGCACCCAGTCCGACCGCCAACAATTACCGCACCGCCGACGGGCGCCGCTTCTGGGTGGTGGGGGTGGAAGCCGATCGACACTGGCCGCCCTTGGCGCGCGTGGCCGGCCATCCCGAGTGGATCGACGACCCTCGTTTCGCCACCGCGCGTGATCGCACCGTGAACGCTCGCGAACTGATCGCACTGCTCGACGCGGTGTTCGCGTCGAAGACGTTCGACGAATGGGCGACGATCTTCGCGACCGAGCCCGACATGTTCTGGGCACCGGTGGCCACGCCCGACGAAGTGTTGGCCGATCCGCAGACTCGGGCGGCCGGAGGAATCGTCGACGTGCCGAATGGTGACGAGGTGGTGCCGATGATCGCCTCGCCGGCCGACTTCCACGGCTCTCCGAGTGAGCAGCGCTCGATCGCACCGCGAATCGGCGAACACACCCGCGCCGTTCTGCGCGACCTCGGTCGCTCGGATGCCGACATCGATGCGTTGGCCGCAGCCGGCGTGATCGTCGTCGACGGCTGACGGTCAGCGCAGACGATCGACGATTTGATCGATCAGGGCCACCACTTCGTGGGCGCAGGCGATGAAGTCGTCGACTTCGCCACCCCCCGGATCGATGATTTCCTCCCACGGTTCGAGAGCCACCGTGTGAAGGGCTAGACCGTCGAGGCGCTCGGTGATCGGGCCGTCGGAAGGTAGGTCGCGCACGAGGCGCTTGAGCGTGGCGGTGCGATGCGCAGCGTGCGGGTGCTCACGTCTGATCCACGCGACGTGTTCGGGGGCCATCGCCAGCACCAGATCGGCCGCGGCCACGTGTTCGGGAGTGATCTGCTGGCTGCGGTGGTTGCGTGCACTGAGTTCGACGCGCTGCAGCGCTTCGCGTGTGCGCCAACTGATCGGCTGGCCGTCGACGCTGAAGGTTCCGGCGGTGACGATGGTGAGTGACGGCGCGCGCGCGGCCAGGGCCGCACCGGCCATCACCGAACGTGCGGCGTTGCCGGTGCAGATGACGAGAAGTGACGTCACGTGCGAATCAGGTGGGCACGCCGCCGTCGACGGTGAACACCGCGCCGGTGGTGTAGCTGCCGGCGTCGCTCGCGAGGAACATGGCTGCGCCGACGATCTCGTGCGGCTCACCCACGCGACGCAGCGCGACACGCTTCATCTGTTGATCGACCATCTTCCAGTCCCAGGCCTTGGAGATGTCGGTGCGAAACGAGCCGGGCATGATGCAGTTCACGCGCACGTGCGGGCCGAAGGTCTGAGCGAAACCGATGGTGATGGCGTTGAGACCGGCCTTGGCCGCGGTGTACGGAATCACGTCGGGCGTGGGGTGAATGGCGGCGATGCTCGAGATGTTGATGATCGATCCGGAGCGTCCGGTCTCCTTGGCTCGCTCGACCATACGCGTACCGAGCAGAGCCGAGAGGCGGAACGGGCCCTTCAGGTTGAGGCCGAGAACCGAATCCCAGAGTTGCTCGTTCACGTTCACGACGTGGTCGTACAAGGGCGACTTGCCGGCGTTGTTCACGAGGATGTCGACTCCGCCCAACTGCGACCAGGCAGCCTCGGCGAGTCCGTCGAGTTCGTTCCAGCGCCCGATGTGGCAGGCGTAGGGGATGGCGCGTCGTCCTGTTGCCGCCTCGACCTCGCGCGCGGCTTCTTCGCACGACTCGAGTGATCGGCTGGCGATCATCACATCGGCACCAGCGGCGGCGAAGGCGAGCGCCATCTCGCGACCGAGACCGCGGCTGCCGCCAGTGATGAGCGCTGTGCGCCCGGTGAGGTCGAAGAGTGCGGGAATGTCGGCCATGTCAGTCTCCTGCCGGTCCGGTGAAGTGCGGTGGGCGCTTCTCGCGATGGGATGCGACGCCTTCGGCCGCGTCGGGGCCGCCGAAGCCGAAGAACTCGTACGCCAACGACGCGTCGAACGCGGGGATCATGGCGCGATACCAATGGTTGAGAGTGTGCTTGGTGAAGCGCAAGGCGGCTTGTGCACCGCTCGCGAGTTCGGTGGCCACCTCGAGGGCGGTGGCGTACACCTCGGCGTCGTCGACGCACAGCGATACCAAGCCGATTCGCTCGGCTTCCTCGCCGGTGAGTGTGCGACACGTGAGGAGGTAGTACTTCGCCTTGGCCATGCCGGCGAGCAGCGGCCAACACACCGCGGCGTGATCGCCCGCGGCCACACCGAGGCGCGTGTGCCCGTCGACGATGCGAGCGGTGCGCCCGGCCACCGACACATCGGCGAGAACGGCGGCGACGAGACCCGCTCCGACGGCGGGGCCGTGGATTGCCGACACGATGGGCTTCGAGCATTCGATGACGTTGCGCACGAGATCGCGGGCTTCCTTGAGCACGCGGCTGCGAATCGCGTAGTCACCGATGATGCCGTCGATGAGGTCGAAGCTTCCGCCGGCCGAGAACGCTTTGCCGGCTCCGGTGAGAAGGGCCACGTTGGTGGCTGGATCGCGATCGACGGCCAACCACACGTCGGCGAGTTCGCGGTGGGCGTCGGGTCCGACCGCGTTCAGGTTGGGGCCGTCGAGCGTGATCTGCAGAACGCCGGCGGCCGGACGCGTGAACGTGAGGTGAGGAAACGCTCGGTAGGGCTCGAGATCGGACATGGTTCCCCTTCGTCGCGGAGTGTTTCGGCCGAGGTGAGACCGACCGTAGCCGAGCGGTCGCTCAGGATCCGAGGGCGCGGGTGAGGGGTTCTTCCTCGCGCTGGCGCAGCGCGACGTTCACCCTCTGACGCTCGAGCACCTGTTCGAGTGTCTTCACGGCCTGTGGAATGGGGTGCTCGGCGAAGAACGACTGCACGTCGGCTTCGAGTTGAGGTGTGTTGAGAAGCTTCACCGGATCGACCATGCGGGCGATCGTGTTGATGGGGAACTCGTCGTTGGCCCGCTGCCAATGGCGGCGGACGAACTCCCAGGCCACGATTCCGTGATTGCGGTTGGCGATGCAGCGAGCCAACAGGAACGGGGCATTCTGCGTCTTGACCTGACCGCTCAGAGCGAACTCGCAGGTGCGAGCGACGAGCTCGGCCGAGTCGAAGTCGGCCAGTGCGTAGAGGTAGCGGAGTTGTTCCTGAGGAGTGTCGGCGGTGAGGAAGCGCTGCTGCATGTCGACGTACTCGGCCTCGCCGCCGGTGGCGGCCACGACAGTGGTGGCGGCCGCGGTGAGTTCGGGGTCGACCGAGGTGGCGTCACGTTGCGCGGCGGCCAGGAGTTCGCGACATCGTTGTTGCGCATCGGCGTCGCCACCAGTCACCGCGAGGAGTGTGACGATCAGGCCGCGCAGTTTGGCGCGAAGTTCACTTTCGCCCGGTTCGGGTTGCCAACCGAGATCGGTCAGTACGGGCTTCACCAACGCGGCGACGCGACGGCGGAACGACGCGTACGCGTCGTCGGCGACCAGTCGGCCGGTTGCGCGCAGACCGTTGGCGACGGCTTGCCAGACCGCCAGTTCGCGTTCGTCGACGAAACCTTCCACGAAGGCGAGATAGTCGGCCGCGGCGAGGCGTCCGGCCACCACCGCGTTCCAGGCGTCGTCGACGAGGTTGTAGCGCTCGATGGTGGTGAGCGAGCGCAGAACCGTGCGATCGATGCGGGCGAGTAGTTCGGCCGAGTAGGCCACGCGGTAGAAGCCCGACCCGCCGGCGTTGACCACGATGGGCACGGAGGTGTCGGCGAGTTCGACGTCGAGGGTCGACTCGGTGAGGAGGACGACTTGCTCGCTGTTGCCGGCGCGCACGTGCACCGGGACGTACCACGTCTGCGGATCGGCGATCGTTTCGGCGTCGAACGAGAAGCGCTGCTGTGTGAGATGGAGTTTTCCGTTGCGGAGTGCAGCGGTCACGAGTGGATAGCCGGGTTGCCAGATCCACGAGTCCATGAGAGCGCGCACCGGTTCGCCGCCGTCAGCCGACACCGCCGCCTCGATCGAATCCCACAGGTCGGATGTCTCGGTGTTCTTGTAGGCGTGAGCGTTGAGGTAGTGGCGAACCCCGGCGCGGAAGCGTGGTGTGGTGAGGTACTGCTCGAGCATGCGGAGCAGTGATCCGCCCTTCTGATACGTGAGCACGTCGAACATGCCCTCGCAGTCCTGCGGTGACCGCACTTCGTATTCGACTGAACGCGTGGCTGCGAGCGAGTCGGTCTCGAACGCCACCGAGCGCTCGAGGGAGAAGCTCGTCCAACGATCCCAATCGGGTCGGTAGGCGTCGACCGCGGCGATCTCCATGAACGTGGCGAATGCCTCGTTGAGCCAGATGCCGTTCCACCACTTCATGGTCACGAGGTCGCCGAACCACATGTGGGCCAGTTCGTGGCTCACCACATCGGCCACGAGTTCTTTCTCGATCTGGGTGCTGGTCTCGGGATCGACCAGGAGGAGGTTCTCGCGATACGTGATGCAGCCCACGTTCTCCATGGCACCGGCCGCGAAGTCGGGCAGCGCAATCATGTCGATCTTGGCGTCGGCGTACGGAATGCCGTAGTAATCGGTGAACCAGGCCAGGCTCTTGGCGCCCACGTCGAGTCCGAAGTCGGTGAGGTGCCCCTTGCCGGGAACGTGCACGATGCGCAGCGGCACACCGCGAACGTCGATGGGGGCGGTGGCTTCGAGACGACCCACCACGAACGCCACGAGATAGGTGCTCATGACCATGGTGTCGGCGAATCGCACCGCATCCTTGCTCGCTGCTTCGTCGCGTGTGCGAGAGATCTCGGGTCCGTTGCTCACGGCCATGATTCCGTCGTCGACCATGAGGGTCACCCCGAAGACGGCTTTGAAGTCGGGCTCGTCGAAGCAGGGGAACGCGCGACGGCAGTCGGTGGACTGCATCTGCGAGCAGGCGATCACGTGCTCGACGCCGTTCTCGTCGCGATAGGTGCTGCGGTAGAAGCCACGCAGCTTGTCGTTCAGAGTGCCGCGGAAGGTGATGTCGATGGTGGTGGAGCCCGGACCCACATCGGCGAGTGCGCCGATCAGCAGTCGTTCGCGGTCGTCGTCGAGCGAGAACGGTGCGGGCTGCCCATCAATGAACACGGTCTCGATGTCGAGCTCGGCGGCGTTGAGGGCGATGAGGCGTGTGGTGGCAACGACATCAGCCGTGATGACGACATTGCCGGTGAAGGATGCACCGGCCAGATCGGGTGTGAGCACGAGGTCGTAGCGCCGGGGCAGAACGTGCCGGGGCAGGCGGTGCGGATCGAGTTCGGAAGCATCACGAGGGGCGAGAACGGTCACGGGCCGAGCGTACTTGCGAACTAGCGTGGGAGGCCGTGCCCACCACCGCGCCTTCGCGAGCGACGCGTTCCGACGGAACCCGTTACGACGTCGTCGGAATCGGCAATTCGCTCGTCGACGTGATCGCTCAGGCCGATGACTCGTTCATTCATCGCGAGGCACTCACCAAGGGTTCGATGACTCTCATCGACACCGACCGCGCACTTCACTTGTACAAGGCGTTGGGCTCGGCCGTCGAGATGAGCGGCGGTTCGGCGGCCAACACGGTCTGCGGTGTCTCCAGCTTCGGTGGCAGTGCCGCCTACATCGGAAAGGTGAGCGCCGACGATCTGGGTGAGGTGTTCGGGCACGACCTGCGAGCAGTCGGTGTGCACTTCGCTCCGGGCGAGCACATGGACGGCATGCCGACGGGACGTTGCATCATCGTGGTCACGCCCGACGCGCAACGCACCATGAACACCTATCTCGGCGTGTCGTCGTACTTGTGCCCGACCGACATCGACGAGCGGGTGGTGGCGGCCGGTCGTGTTCTGTACATGGAGGGCTACCTCTTCGATCGTGACGATGCGAAGCAGGCGTTCCGCCACGCGGCGCAGGTTGCTCACCGAGCCGGCCGTCAAGTGTCGCTCACGTTGTCCGACAGTTTTTGCGTCGATCGCCACCGTGACGACTTCCGCGCGCTGGTCGAAGACGAAGTCGACATCTTGTTCGGCAACGAACACGAACTCATGTCGTTGTACGA
>CAZELU010000055.1:0-2076 GCA_964513215.1 uncultured Bifidobacterium sp. | reverse complement strand
AAGACGAAGTCGACATCTTGTTCGGCAACGAACACGAACTCATGTCGTTGTACGAGCTCGACAGTTTCGAGGCGGCGGTGGCGGCGGTGCGACGCGACAGTGCGTTGGCCGTGATCACGCGCGGTCCGCAAGGTGCTGCCATCATCACCGCCGATCGCATCGTCGACGTGGCGGCCGAAGAGGTGGGGCAGGTTCTCGACACCACCGGTGCCGGTGACCTGTTCGCGGCCGGATTCTTGTTCGGCCTCACCAACGGATACTCGTTGGCCGAGTGCGGACGACTCGGCTCCATCGCCGCGGCCGAAGTGATCTCCCACGTGGGACCTCGGCCGTTGGTCGAATTGCGCACGCTCATCCCGTGGGGCTGAGCGTGTCGGGCGATGCGCGCTCGGTTGCTCGTGCGTGGCTCGCGGCCGAACCCGACGCCGATCTGCGTGACGAACTTCGTTCGCTGATCGACGGTGACGATGCCATCCTGACCGAACGGTTCGCCGGTCGTCTCTCGTTCGGTACGGCGGGACTACGCGCGGCGGTGGGAGCCGGGCCGCTACGGATGAATCGACTGGTGGTTCGGCAAGCAGCGGCCGGGCTGATCGATCACCTGTTGGCTTCGGTGCCGAATGCGGCGGAGTGCGGTGTGGTGATCGGATGGGATGCGCGACGCAAGAGCGATGCATTCGCGCTCGACACCGCTCGGGTGGCGGCGGCCCGCGGAGTGAAGGCGTATGTGATGCCACGGGTGGTGCCCACACCGGTGTTGGCCTGGAACATCACGCGACTCGGTTGCGCGGCGGGCGTGATGGTGACGGCGAGCCACAATCCTCCGGCCGACAACGGTTACAAGGTGTATCTGGGCTCGGGTGCGCAGATCGTGCCACCGCACGACACGCTCATCGCCGAGGCGATCGGCCGTCTCGATCCGACGGCGGTGCCGTTGAGCGATGTCGACCATCCACTGATCGTGCGACTGGGCGACGACGTGATCGATGCGTACGTCGATTGGGTGCCGTCGGTGCGCCTCGTGCGCGATGCGCCGCCGGTTCGTTTCGCGTACACGGCGCTGCACGGTGTGGGTGGAATGGTGGCTGATCGCGTGTTCGAACGCGCGGGTGTGGGAGAGCCGATCGTGGTGGCCGCGCAACACGATCCGGACGGTTCGTTCCCGACCGTGTCGTTTCCGAATCCGGAAGAACCCGGGGCGATGGACCTGGTGGTGGAGGCGGCCCGCGCGGCTGGTGCATCGATCGCGATCGCCAATGATCCCGACGCCGATCGACTCGGGGTGGCGATTCCGGGTCGCGACGGCAGTTGGCGGTTGTTGCGCGGCGACGAAATTGGCTGGTTGCTCGCCGACCACGTGTTGCGCTTCACGTCGGGGACTGATCGTTTGATGGTGAGCACTCTGGTGTCGTCGTCGCTGGTGGGCAAGATGGCGGCCGCGAGTGGTGTGGCGTACGCCGAGACGTTCACCGGGTTCAAGTGGATCGCCGACGCGGCGCTGAAGAATTCCAACAAGCGTCTGGTGTTCGCGTACGAACAGGCACTCGGTTATCTGGTGGCCGATCGTCCGCTCGACAAGGACGGCATCACGGCGGCCGTGGTCATGCTCGAGGTCGCGAGTGTGGCGGCGCGCGACGGCAAGACGATCGACGATCTCCTGGACGACATCGCGGCTCGGTTCGGACGACACCTGACGGCCGAGACGAGTGTTCGGCTCGATCCGGCGGCGGGGATCGCCGCGGTCGAGCGGTTGCGCGCGAATCCGCCGAGTGCAATCGCGGGTCGGCGTGTGGTGGAAGTGGTGGATTATCCGGAGGCGACCTTGTTGCGACTGTGGCTGGAGGGCGTGGGCGGGGAGCGCGTGAGGTTGCAGGTGCGGCCGAGTGGGACCGAGCCGAAGGTGAAGTTGTACGGCGAGGCGGTGGGCGAGGACCCGAGCCCGTTCCTCACCGCCCTCTCCGAACTCCTCTGACTTTGTATTACCTAGCCTTCATGGGTGCGAACCCCCGGCAAATCTGCCAGGGTTTCGCACCCAATCATTCGGCGGTGCCGACGGGTTGGCCGTCGATGATCTGG
>CAZELU010000054.1:10659-12125 GCA_964513215.1 uncultured Bifidobacterium sp. | reverse complement strand
TGGAGCAGGCGCTGAACTCCGACGCGATGGCGATCTTCGGTGGTGCGGATGAAGTCGTCGTTGGAGATGTCGAGTTTGCGCCACGCGTCGGCGAACAGCGGGGCGATGGAGTCGACGAACTCGCGTGGGGCCATGCCGGCGGCGTCGGCGGCCTGCTGAATCTTCAGGCCGTGTTCGTCGGTGCCGGTGAGGAAGTGGACGTCCTTGCCGAGCAGGCGCTGCCAGCGGCACAGGGCGTCACCCACGATGGTGGTGTACGCATGGCCGAGGTGAGGCTTGGCGTTGACGTAGTAGATGGGTGTCGTCGCGTAGAACGAGTTGCTCTCACTCGAGTTCTTGTCACCGGACACGACCACGGGGCAAGGTTACGGGGTCACTAGCGTGACGCAGGTATGACTTTTCAAGGTGGCTTCACTTTCGACCGGGCGATTGCGGTAGTTCGTCGGGCCGGGGCCGACGGCTCTCGTGTCGTGTTCGACGCGATGGTGAATCCGGGTTGGGACATCATGGGCAACGCCAACGGGGGCTATCTCTTGGCGATCGTCGGGCGAGCGCTGAGTGAGGCGACTGGCCGTCCTGATTGCGTGACGTCGACAACGCATTACTTGGCTCCGTGTCCGGCCGAACCGGCGGTGATCGAGGTCGACGTGGTGCGATCGGGTCGACGGTTCGCCACCGCCACGGCGTCGATGCGACTCGCCGAGAGTGGCCGCGAGATCGTGCGGACCATGGCCACCCTCGGTGATCTGGCCAACGATCCGGGAGGACCGACTGTGATGTTCGAGCAGTCGCCGGCTCTGGTCGAAGGTACGAGCTTTCCTCGTTTCGAAGACAGCGTGGTTGTCGGTGGATCGACCGTCAACGACTTCGCCCATCTGCATCAGTTCTTGGGCACTCGGCTCGACCCTCGGGTCGCGCGTTTCCGCGAGGGCATCAAGAGCGGTGAGCCGGTCATGCGCGGTTGGTTCGAGTTCAAGGACGATCGTCCGATCGACTCACTGGCGCTGATGCTGGCTGCCGATGCGTTTCCGCCGGCGGTGTTCAACCTCGATCTTCCGGCGGCGTGGGTGCCGACGGTGGAGATGACGGTGCACGTTCGCGCCGTTCCGGCGCCGGGGCCCATCGCCTGCGAGTTCACGACGCGCTTCGTACAGAACGGGTTGCTCGAAGAGGACGGGACGTTGTGGGACTCGGCCGGCACGCTGGTGGCCCAAAGTCGCCAACTCGCCCTCGCCCCACGCGGCTGATAATTAGCGTGAGACCCTTAGTTCGCGGTTGTCTGGTTCGAGGCTGAGTTTCCAGCCGCCCTCGTGCGCTGCGTGGTGGTGCCTCGAGCAGAGCGGAACCATGTTGCTCAGATCGGTTGATCCGCCGGATTCCCAGTAGTCGATGTGGTGAATCTGGCAATGGTGGTACGGCACCTCGCACTCGTGTATCGCGCAGGTTCTGTAACTGGCCTCGAGCGC
>CAZELU010000054.1:3598-10559 GCA_964513215.1 uncultured Bifidobacterium sp. | reverse complement strand
GGTGTGGGAGCGAGCAGCTAACGCCACGACGGCGTGAGCGCGACGATGATCGTTGGGTTCGACCCATGGCATCACGTCGACGGGTTCGCCGGCGTGGAACATTGCCTCGACGCGTCGATTGATGGCTCCCTGAAGAAGTGCACCCGACTCGGGATCGAATGCACCTCGCAACTGAACCATGCCCTCGGCGTCGTTCCAGATCTTGAGATACGTGGAGCGGCGCTGACGATCGAGCGCGGCCAGGCCACCATCGGTGACCACGGATTGAGCGGTGGCGCGTACGAGAGTTGCGAACTCGCCCGCTGGCATGGATTGCGCGGCATCCGACAACTGAGGCAGGTGGTCGAGGAAGGCGGCTTGGTTCTGAGCGGCGGTACGCAGGCCGCTCTGGAGAGCATCGAGATGCGCGGCTGTCGTGAGCCCCTCGGCGAGCAAGTGACCGAACACTGGAGCCACTTCGACGGCGTTGGTTCGCGCCAGGAGCGCACGGGCTTCACGCCCGGAGAGGCCCGCATGGGAGATCAGTTCGGATTCGGGGACGACGTAGGTCGGCTGATCGTCGTGGACCATGTCGTGCATCCGCGAGACGATGCGGATCTTCTCGGCGGCCAGGGATGCCTCGGCGCGCTTGATCTCGTCGAGACGTGTGCGTAGTTCGGCCAGCGTCATCGTCTCGATGGGGCGGCGGCTGGATGTGTCTTCGACGACCGTAGTCATCGGACTGGCTCCTGATTCGGAGTGACAACAGGGTGCTCATGCACCAATGGAGATTCGCTCGCACCGTACCGAGGGGGTGTTGCAGAGTTTCGGCTGGTTCGAAGTCGTGCATCCATCGTTGCACGGGGGTGTTGCAGAGTTGCTCAGGTGCCGGGAGAGTTTGGGAGCGAGTTTCGGAGCAAGTTCCGGAGTACGAGTGCGCGGTCGTACGCGATCTTGCGTGACACACCCAGTCTCGACGACACGGCATCGGCAGCATCGCGCACCGACGACCCAGCCTCCAGTTCGTTCCGAAGTGCGTCGTCGACATCGGCTTCTGATGTGGCGGGCGACGGCGAGGCTCCGGCCAACACGATCACGTACTCGCCGCGTGGTTCGCCGACGGAGTCGATCAGTTCGCGCAGTGATCCGCGACGAATCTCCTCGTGCACTTTGGTGAGTTCACGACAGATGGCGCCACGCCGGTCGCCGCCACACGCGCCGGCCAAGTCGGCGAGTGTGCGCGCGATGCGATGCGGTGCCTCGTAGAGCACAGAAGTACGGACTTCGCCTGCGATCTCGGCGAGCCGAGCGTCGCGTTCGCGGCCCGACCGGGGCAAGAAGCCTTCGAACACGAACCGACTGGTGGGAAGGCCGCTCAACGTCACGGCCATCACCACCGCTGACGGTCCGGGTACCGATGTGATCACGTGTCCCGTTTCGGCTACGGCGGCGACGAGACGTTCACCGGGGTCGCTGATGGCGGGAGTGCCGGCATCGGAAACGAGCGCGACATCGCGACCTTCGTCGAGCGCATCGATCACTCGCTGAATGGATGCCACTTCTGTGTGCTCGTCTAGGCGCATCAACGTGGCATCGATGCCGAGGTTGTTGAGGAGAAGTCCGGTGCGGCGTGTGTCTTCGCAGCACACCAGCCCGACCGAACGGAGTTCTTCCACGGCGCGGGGTGCGAGATCGCCCAGATTGCCGAGTGGCGTGGCGACGAGAACGAGTCGACTCACGATGGCTCGCGAATCTCGAGGCGATCGCCCACACGCAGACCCCAACGGGCGAAGGCTCCACGTTCGGCTTCCACGACCGAACGGGCACGGGGGATCGGCGCCCCCACGCGGAATCGATCCATCTGGACGGTCTTGATCACCACACCGTCGCGATCGAGGTAGGCGACATCGAGCGGAAACGACATGCCGATCGTGTGAACCCATGAACAGGGCGCGAGAACGAGCGCGCCCGACAAAGAGCGGCGACCGATGAGTCCCCGACGACGATCACGTCGCGACGTCGCGATCTCGGCACTGGCCAGGACGCGACCGTCACTCATCAGCCAGGCGGCTCCGGAAACTGTGTGCTCGCTCATGATCGGAGATTCGACGACGACGAGCGCGAGCCGGTCACACGTTGAACCGGAACTCCATCACGTCGCCGTCGGTCGGGTGATATTCCTTGCCTTCCACCCGAATCTTGCCAACTTCCTTGGCCTTGGTCCACGAACCGAGTTCGAGCAGTTCGTCCCAATGGATGACCTCGGCCTTGATGAAACCGCGCTGGAAGTCGGAGTGAATACGCCCCGCGCATTCGGGGGCACTCGAGCCGGCACGGAAGGTCCACGCTCGGGACTCCTTCTCACCGGTGGTGAAGAACGTGCGCAGACCGAGCAGGTGATACGCCGAACGCACCATGCGGAACAGGGCGCCTTCACCGAGTCCGAATCCTTCGAGCACACCGGCTCGCTCGACCGGATCGTCGATGGCGGCCGCCTCGGCTTCGAGTTGCACGCACATGCCGATCACTTCCACGTTGTCGCCGGCGTCGTTGAACTCGGCGGTCAGTCGAGCCTCGACGGCCGGAATGGTGTCGAGTTCGTTCTCGCCCACGTTGGCCACCGCGAGGACGCGGCGGTTGGTGAGAAGGAAGTGCGGTGCGAGTGCCTCGCGGTACTCGGCCTTGAGTCCGGCTCGGTAGAGGGGTCGACCATCGCTGAGCGAGGCCTGGGCCGCTTCGAGAGCTTCGACTTCGGGAATCAGATTGCGGTCGAGTTTGGCCTGACGCTGAGCCTGACCGAGACGCTTCTCGACCGTCTCGAGGTCGGCCAGCGCCAATTCGATCTCGACGACGCGGAGGTGTTCGATCGGATCGGACGGACCGGGCACGTCGTCGTCGACGAAGGCGCGCAGAACCAACACGATCGCGTCGACCTCGCGAATGTTGGCCAGGAACTTGTTGCCGAGACCTTCGCCCTTGCTCGCACCTTCCACCAGACCACCGATGTCGACCACCTGCACTGCGGCGTGCACCACGTTCTTGCTCTTCGACATGGCCGCGAGGCGGTCGAGACGATCGTCGGGAACCTTGGCGACGCCGATGTTGGGGTCCTTGGTCGCGAACGCATAAGGAGCGGCCAGAGCGCCGCCTCCGGTGAGGGCGTTGTACAAAGAGCTCTTGCCCGCATTCGGGAGGCCGACGAGACCGAAACGTTCCATGAAGTAGTCGAGGCTATCCGTCGCCTCTGCGACGGGGTCGGCCCCACATCGAGCCATGCTCCGCGACGCGACAGGAAGTGCACCGCCGACTCCGTTGGATCCGTCACCGGTTCCGGTGTGCGCGCCGTATTCCATCTCGGGTTCTCTCGCCACCGATCTCGAAGTCACCGCAACGGCGTTTCTTCACGACGGCAGCGAGCCACTCGCCGGACATCAGGTGTACGCGTCGTTCACCATGGCGGGCGGTGCGCCGGCCACACCGCCCGAGGTGCTCGTCACCGACGACGAGGGACGGGCCTCCATCGTCCTGCCGGTCGGATCGGTGGGGGTCGTGTTCTCCACCGAAAGCCCGTCGGCGGTGTGCGATGTACTGGCCGAACCCGATGTGGTGTCGGCGGTGGTCGAGCGACCGCTGTCACCTGCGGTGATTCCCGTGACCGGGCGAGGGGAGACGGCGGCCATCGGGGGTTCCCTCGTCCTGGCGGTAGGCATCGGGATCCTGGTCGGACGCGGTCGAGGGCGAGGCGTCGCGCGATCCGGGCGGTAGCGTGCAGTCCCTATGTCGAAGAAGACCAAGAAGCGCAAGGCACGGCTCCGTCGGTCGAAGGCCAATCACGGCAAGCGTCCCAACATGGGCCGCGGCTGATTCTGCTCACCGAACTTCGACTGTCTGCCTCTCCTGAGCCCTGGCGTCGCCTCGGCTTGACGTTTTCCTCTCTCGCGTCGCCTTCTTCCGCGACACCTTCTTCAGTGTCGTCTACCGCGGTGCCGTCGTTCTGCATCGACGGTGTGCGCATCTCCTTCGTCGAGGTCTCCGAAACAGAACCCACCGGACTCGTCGGTTGGTCGTTCCTCGAGTCGTCATCCGAACTCATCGACGGCGTGGCCACGGGTGTAGCCGATCCGAGTGATTCACCCGTCCATCCGTCGGGTGTGGTGTCCATCGATCAGGTGGTCGTGATGACGCCATCGCTCGATCGAACCTGTGGGGCGATCACCGCGGCCACAGGATTGCCGCTCAAGCGGATCCGTGACGCCGGTGGCGGAGTTCGCCAAGGTTTTCACCGTGCTGGACGCGTGATTCTGGAAGTGGTCGAACGCCCCGACTTGCCGGCCGATCGCCCGGCCCACTTGTGGGGTGTGGTTCTGATCGTGAACGACGTCGACGCCACGGTGACGAGGTGGGGACCCGATGTGGTGGGCGCTCCGCGAGACGCGGTTCAGCCGGGTCGGCGCATCGCCACGGTGAAGAGCGACGTCGGGCTCGGTACAGCGGTGGCGATCATGTCGCCCCACGTGTCGTCGAGCTGATCTACCAGCCCTCTTCTTCGTTGCGTTGCGCGATGTAGGCCTGGCCTTCGTCGCACGAATCGAGCAGTGTGCACCAACGACAGTTGTTGCCAGGACGGCGAACGGGTTCGGCGTTGCCCAACTTCAATTCGATCGCTCGGACCAATCCGACGGCCAAGCGGCGACACGCCGATCGCAACGTGCCCTCGGTGATGTCTTCGGCGTGAATCTCGGCCGAGTCGATGTAGTAGCTGGCCACTTTGCGCGGGGCGTGGCCGATGGCCAGCAGGTCGATGAGCGCGTACAAACGAAGATCTTCGCGATGGGCACCGAAGGCGTTGCCCGTCTTCAAGTCGATGATGACCTTGTCGGGTGGACGACCGAGTGCGAGATCGACCTTGCCCTGAACACGCACACGGTTGTTGGCGAGATTGAGGGTCATGGCCGACTCGGTTTGGGGATGCCACTGCTTCTTGATGGGTGGGAACCCTTCGAAGAAGCGGGTGAGTAACGAACTGCATTCGGCAACCAGTTCGGCCCGACCGAATTCGTCGAGAGTGACCAGAAACTCGGAGATGTTCTTCGACGAATCGTTGGAGAGTCGGGCGATGGTTTCTTCGATGAGATCGCTCGGGAAGACGTCGCCGCGAGTGTGTGCGGAGACTTCGACTGCCTTGTGAACGATCGTGCCGCGCGAGTTGGCGATGTTCCATTCGAATTCACCCTGGCCGCCCACGAAGAAGGCCTCGCACGAGTGAACGTTGGTGAGCGCGTTCTTGTTGAGGAAGAAACGGTTCTCGTACGACTTTCCGTCGGGGAGAAGGTCGAGGACCGGATGCAGCGCTTCGTCGAGTTCGGCCCGCAGTTCGGTGGCCAGTGAATCGGGAAGATCGGACCGACCAGCGCTGCGTCCGATCACGTCGATGACCCGTTGCTGAGCGGGGGTGTAGGCCGGACCCTGTTCGGTCATAGGCACGACCGTAGTGGTGGGGTGTGCGGTGGCTGGGACAACACCATCACCAGGCGTGATCGCCGTGCCACACCCCCTTGGCAGGCTCGACTCTCCATGAAAGCCACCGACACGATTCCGGCGACGACCCCGGCCACCACACTCGATTTCGCTCATGTGGCCCGTGTTCTCGCTCAGGCCACCGCGGTTCGCGGGTTGGTCATCCCCGGATTCCGGTGTCCGCCACGTCTGGTCGGTGTCGATCGTTCGTTGCGGCGAATCGGTGACTCGGTCACTGTTGCCGTTCGACTCTCCGGGCGTCCGCTCGTTGCCGTTGTGGCCGACATGATCGACGGTGTCGTCGTGGCCAATCGGCTCACACCGCCACTGGCCGATCGTCTGCGTCGCGAATTGTGGGACGTGGTGCACTCACTGGTCGTTCCCGTCGCACCGCGGTCGTCGGCTCGTCGCGTGGCCTGAGTCCGTAGCCTGCACTCGTCGCCCGGGTGGCGGAATTGGCAGACGCGGGGGGCTTAAACCCCCCTGACTCTCACGAGTCGTGTGGGTTCGAGCCCCACCCCGGGCACACGAATTGTCAGCTGTCGGCTACCACGCGATGGAGTCGGTCGGTCACAACGGTCGCGGTGCACGCATCACCCGTACTCAAACCGTCCGCGTTCGGTCCGTCAGCCACCACGGTCGATCCGTCCGCGCGACGCACTGTGTAGCGGCGAGTCGCACCGGCGAACTCGCACGACACGACACGATCGTCGCCGCCCGCGGTCAGGTTCACGTGATGCGGTCGCACGACAGCGAGTGATCCGTCAGCGACCGGCACGAACGACGCAACACCCACGAACCCGGCGACGAAACGATTGCTCGGACGGTCGTACACGACTTCGGGGGTGTCGACCTGCTGCAACCGGCCGTCCCGCATCACCGCGACGCGATCACCGAGCGTCAGAGCCTCGTGCCGATCGTGCGTCACCAGAATCGACGGGGTGTGGGTGCTGCGCAACACCTCGGCCACCTGCTGACGCAGGTCGTCACGCAACACTTCGTCGAGGCTCGCAAAGGGTTCGTCGAGGAGCATCAACCGCGGTTCGGGTGCCAAGGCGCGAGCGAGCGCGACGCGCTGCTGTTCTCCGCCCGACAACTGGTGCGGAAAGCGACGAGCGACTCCGCTCAGTTGCACGAGTTCGAGCATTGCTTCCACGCGTGACGTGCGATCGGAGCGAGAGAGATGCTTGAGGCCGAAAGCGATGTTCTGGTCGACGCGCAAGTGGCCGAAGAGCGAACCCTCCTGGAAGACCACGCCGATGTGGCGTCGTTCGGGAGGCGTCGACGTGATGTCGTGATCGCCGACGAAGACTCGGCCGGCGTCGTTCGGCTCGAGGCCGGCGATCATGCGCAGCAGAGTCGACTTGCCGCAACCACTCGGACCAACCAGGGTGATCAGTTCGCCCCGCGAGAGCGTGAAACTCACGTCGTCGACGATGCGTCGGGTTCCCAACGATTTCGACAG
>CAZELU010000054.1:0-3498 GCA_964513215.1 uncultured Bifidobacterium sp. | reverse complement strand
TTCACGATGCGACCTCGGCCCCGCGATCGAGAGCGGCCAGAAGCGCTCCCACTGCGAGCATTCCCACCGCCACCATGACGAGTGAGGGTACGGCGGCCTGCTCCCAGAGACTTTCGGACGTGGCCTGCCAGACCCACACCGAGAGCGAGTCGAACCCGAAGGGCCGCAGCAGAAGAGTGATGGGCAGTTCCTTCATGAGATCGACGGTCAGCAACGCGGTGGCCGCGATGATCGACGTGCGCGCGGCCGGCAGTTCGACCGACCAGGCGACGCGACTCGCCCGAGCACCGAGTGTGCGCGCACTCGCGACCGCCGACGGCGCAACTCGGTCGAGACCGGCGTCGATTCCCTGAAACGCCACGGCCATGAAACGAGTCGACAGAGCGAACACCAAACCGGCGAACGAGCCGATGAGCACCACTCCGTTCGGAAGGAGGCCGGTGCGGTCGAACGCGGCCAAGGTGATGAGTGCACCGACGGCAACCACCGGGCCGGGCATCGCGTAGCCGAGCGAGGCCAGTCGCGACAGCAGGCGGCCGAGTGCGCCGCGTCGTCGAGCGAGGAGGGCGATCGTGATGCCGCCACACATGCACACAGTGCAGGTGGCGATGACCAGTGCGAGGCTGCTCGACGCGTGATGCCACACGCCACCGGCCACGGTCTCGGCGGTGCCGGAGCGGCGAGCGTCGAGTGCCCAGTCGGTCAGGCGAACGATCGGTACGGCGACGGCCACGGCGATGACCGCGACGCACAGGCCGACGACACCGACTCGAGTTGCGGGTCGCAGCACGATCGGCGACCACGGCCGCTCGCTCGGTCGAGTGGAGAAGCGGGCGCCTCGACGCAGACCTCGCTCGAGTGCGATGAGCGTGGCCGCCGACACGACCAGCAGACAGGCCAATTCGGCGGCGGCGCCACGATCGCCCGAACCGAACCACACCCGCATCACTCCGTCAGCGACCGTGCTCACGTTGAAGAGACGCACGGTGCCGATGTCGGTGAGCACTTCCATCAAGACGAGTGCGCTGCCGGCGGCGAGCGCCGGCCGGGCCATGGGGAGCGCCACGCGAAAGAACGCACGCGTGGGGCCGACGCCGAGGGTCCGAGCCGCATCACGGGCGTCAGCGCCCTGCGCCTTGAACGACGCGCGCGCGAACAAGAACACGTACGGATACAAAGTGACGACGAGGGCGGCCGCACACAGCCAGATACTGCGGACACCCCGCGCACCGAGTGGACCCGACAACGTGTCGAGCCACACGAATCCCGCGACGTAGCCGGGCACGGCAAGGGGAGTCACGAGGAGCCAGGTGATCACTCGCCGGGCGGGAAAGTCGTACGCCGTGACGAGCCAGGCCAGGCCGGTTCCGAGAACGAGCGAACCCCCCACCACTGCTAACGCGAGCGTGATGGTGTCGCGAATCATTCCGGGCAGACGAGTCGCCCACAGTTCCGACCACATCGACTCGGTGGGATCGACGATGGAGGAAACGACGACGATGACGGGCGATGCAACCAGTGCTGTGAGCGCGACGAACGTGGCCCAGCCGGGCAGCGACCGTCGTGTCGCGATGGACGGAAGAGTCGCGGTCACTCGTAGCCCGCAGCCGACAACACCTCGACGGCGCGGGGATTGAGACGACCCAGTTCACGAACGGCCGCCAGGTCGGCGAGGAAGTCGCCGAACGCGGTGAGGGCCGAGGCCGGCGCGACATTGGGATCGGCGGGGTATTCGAAGTTGGCGTCGCTGAACGTCGACTGGCCTGTGGTGGCGAGCCATTCGAGAAGGCGGATCGCTGCCTCGCGGTTGGGGGCCGACTTGGTGACGCCGGCCGCGCTCACGTTGAGATGCGCACCGGTGGAATCTTGCTCGGGCCAGCTGATCGCCACCGGGAAGTCGGGGTCATCGGCGAGCAAGCGCGGCAAGTAGTAGGTGTTGGCGAGCGCGACGTCACAGTCGCCGGCAGCGATCGCTTTCACGATGTCGGTGTCGGAGTTGATGTAAAGCGGATCATTGGCCACCCACGACTCGACCACACGGAGGGCTTCGTCTTCGCCGAGGTGGAGAATGAGCGAGGCGACGAGTGATTGCGTGTACGGGTGGGTGCTCGGTCGTAGACACAATCTTCCCGACCACTCGGCGTCTCCGAGTGCGGCGTAGGTGGTCGGCGGTTCGGTCACGCGCTCAGTGGAGTACATGATCACGCGCAGACGACGACTCAATGCGAACCATGTGTTGTCGGCTGATCGCAATTCGCTCGGGATCGCCGCCGTGAGTGCTTCGCTGTCGACCGGCGCGAGAAGTCCGGCTTCGGCAGCCAGTTCGATGTTGGCCGCATCGGCCGTCATCACGAGATCGGCCGGTGTGTTGTCACCTTCGGCCAGCAATCGCTCGCGAAGTTCGGGATCGGAGCCCGTCGTGAATCGAACTTCGATGCCAGTGGCGGCAGTGAATTCGTCGAAAACTTCTTCGATGCCGTAGTGACGACCGGTGTACACGGTGACGCTGGCACCCTCGTTCTTGCTGTCGCCGCCGCAGGCAGTGGCGAGGGCCGCAAGGACCACCGCGATGGTGAAGCCGACTCGTGTTCGACGGGGCGTCCGCATCCCGACATTGTGCCAGGAGGTGTTAGGTATGCCAAACAAGTCCTGGTGGGAGTGGCAAATGACCGATTGGCGAGGTCAGGCCGGTGGCAAGGCGGCCCGGAACCGAGCCAGTTCGTCGGGATTGATCGGCACCAGGTGCTGGGGTCCCGGGAATGCCCCCGATTCGACATCGGCGCGGAACTCGGAGAAGGCCGCGATGCGTTCACGCTGCAGACGCGCGTGCTCGGCCGCGAAGTCGCGGTACACCTTGGCGTGGCGCGGCAGGTGAGCGATTCCCGACAGCTCTTGATTTGTCGGGTCGCCGAGAATGTCCATCGCGAACAAGTACTGCGCGTCGCAGCCGGCACCCGAACCCATCGACCACAACGACAGACGCTTCAACCGGCGGCTGATCTCGGTGGCTACTTCGGGCGGAACGACTTCGATTTCGGCTGCGATGGCGCCAGCATTTTCGAGGGCGACACTTTCTTCGAAGAGTCTCAGCGCTTCGTCGGCTGTTTTGCCGACGGCTCGATAACCGCCGGTCCACGTGACCTTCGACGGCACGAGTCCGATGTGTCCGACCACCGGAACGAATTCTTTGGCCAAGTGCTCGACGCGATCGAGGCTTCCCGAGCAGTAGATGCAATCGGCGCCGGCTTCGAGCATCTCGCCAGCCCAGCGCAAATGATCGTCGGCGGAGCCGGCTTGTTGGTGACTGCGACCGGTCAGCGTGAAGAGCGATGGCGCGACCTCGCGATAGCGCGGATGAGTCACCAGTTCGGGCGGAGCCGACGCCAAGTCGATGCCCGCCGCCTCGGCGGCGGCCGCCTCGTCGATCGTGAAGATGCGCAGCATCGTGAGTTGCCGCTTCCCCTTGAGGGCGGCCAGGTCGGCAACGGTGAGGCGGCG
>CAZELU010000053.1:5656-12406 GCA_964513215.1 uncultured Bifidobacterium sp. | reverse complement strand
TACCTGCTCGGTACGTTCCCGAGTGCGGTGCTCGTGGCGCGCTCGCGGGGCATCGACATCAACGCCGCCGGCTCGGGCAACCCGGGTGCCTCCAACGTGAGCCGACTGCTCGGCCGCAAACTCGGCATCTTGGTCTTCGTCCTCGACGGACTGAAGGGTGCCATCTCGGTGGGTGTCGGTTTCCTCGTCTTCGAGTACGCCGGCGCACTCATGCTCGCCTGCGCCGCCGTGGTCGGCCACGTCTTCCCCATCACACGAAAGTTCAAAGGCGGCCGTGGTGTCGCCACCACCGGCGGAGCCGCACTCGCGCTCTACCCCGTCCCCAACTTGGTGCTGCTCGCGCTCTGGATCGTCGTCGTGAAGCTCACGAAGAAGGCATCGCTCGCATCACTCGCGATCTGCGTCGGACTGCCCATCGGCGTGGCCGTCATCGGCCGACCCGCTGGTGAAGTGATCACCACCGCCTGCTTGTCCGCCTTCGTGATCTCACGCCACTGGGACAACGTGAAGCGTTTGGTGCGCGGCACCGAACTCTCGTCGCGCTAACCGAGCGACGGGTTCTCCTGCGCGGCTGCGCGCTGCATTCGCTCCACCGGAGCCGACCGGAAGTCGGGGTGAGTGAGGATCCAGAAGCGGTCGTTCACGATCGCATCGTGCACTTGCTCGGCCACGTCAGTGGCTGGGATGCCGGTCTCCACTCCCACGTGTAGGGCCTGATTCATCATCGCGCTGATGGGGTCGACAATGTCCTTCGGTTTGTCACCGAGGCGATCGGTCCACTGGATGTTGGTCATCAGGTTGGTCTTCACGAATCCCGGACACAGACAACTGCAGCTCACGTCCACGCCCTTGGCCTTCAGTTCGAGGAATAAACCCTCGCTGATCGCCACCACGGCGTGCTTGGAGGCGTTGTACGGACCGAAACCGGGCATGGCCACCAACCCGGCCATCGATGCAGTGTTCACGATGTGGCCTTCGTTCTGGTCGAGCATGATCGGCAGGAACGCACGAATGCCGTTGACCACGCCGTACACATTGATGTTGAAGACCCACTCCCACACGCTCATGGGTCCGGTCCACTGATCGCCCACCCCGGCCACACCCGCGTTGTTGCACATCACGTGGGCCGCGCCGTACTTCTCGAGCGTCTTGCGCGCCAGTTCTTCCATGCTCTCTGGCAGCGACACGTCGACCACCACTGGCAACACGTCGGCACCGCCCTCGCGTAGTTCGGCCTCGGCGGCCCGCAAACGCACTTCGTCCACGTCGCCGAGGACCACCTTCATCCCGGCCGACACGAACCGATCGGTGAGCGCCCGGCCGATACCGCTGGCCGCCCCGGTGACCACCGCAACTTTCCCCTCGAGGTCTCGCATGGTCAGCCACCCTAGGCGTCCCGTAGCGTTCGGGGTGATGGCCTACAAGTACCTGTGGACGCCCCTGCAGTTGGGGCCGGTCGCCGCGCGCAACCGCATCGTCTTCTCGGCCCACCTCACCAATTACGCGCGCAACGGCCTGCCCACCGAGCAGCACGCCGCCTACTACGCGGCCCGAGCCGCCGGCGGTGCCGGGCTCATCATCACCGAAGAGCACTCCACCCACCCCACCGACTGGCCGTACGAGAAACTCATCCACGGATTCCACCGTGACGTGATCCCGGGTTACAAACGCATCACTGACGCAGTGCATCGTCACCGCGTTCCGATCTTCGCGCAGATCAATCACAACGGCGGCCAGGCCTCGTCGATGTTCAGCCGTCTCCCGGTGTGGGCGCCGTCTCCGGTGGCCGATCCGCTTTTCCGCGAGGTGCCCAAGGCGGTCACTCACGCTGAGATCGAGGAGATCGTCGCCGGTTACGCGACCGTGGCCGAGCATTGTGCGGAGGGTGGCTTCGACGGCATCGAATTGCAGTGCTCACATTCGTCGATCGTGCGCGGCTTCCTCTCCCCGGCCACCAACAAGCGCACCGACGAGTACGGCGGATCACTCGCCAATCGCGCACGGCTTCTGCTAGAGATCGTCGCGGCGGTGCGCGCCGTGATCGGCAACCGTCTCGCGCTCGGCGTTCGGCTCTGTGGTGACGAACTCATCGAGAACGGCACCACCATCGACGAAGCCGTCGAAGTGTCACGTCTCGTCGAAGCGAGCGGCCACGTCGACTACATCAACACCTCGATCGGAGTGGCCACCGCGAGCCTCTTCATGATCGAAGCGAGCATGCACATCCCACCCGGATACGCGATGTTCATCCCGAGCGCCATTCGCAAGGCTGTCGATCTTCCGGTGGTCGGCGTCGGACGCTTCAAGGATCCGCTGCAAGCCGAACGCGCTCTCGCCGAGGGCCACTGCGATCTCGTGGGTGTTGTGCGCGGACAGATCGCCGATCCCGACTTCGCCGCCAAGGCCCGTGCCGGCGCCACCGACGAGATTCGCCTGTGCTTGTCGTGCAATCAGGAGTGCGTGGGCCGCATGGGCCTCAATCGCTGGCTCGGTTGCATCGAGAACCCGCGCACCGGTCGCGAACACGAGTGGGCCGTCACCGATCACGTGGCGCTCACCACCAAACCCAAAGACGTCATGGTGGTCGGGGCCGGGCCGGCCGGACTGCAGGCCGCCATCGCCGCCGCTCGTCGCGGCCATCGCGTCACGGTGTTCGAGAAAGAGAACGTGGCTGGCGGCCAAGTGCGCTGGGCCGCCAGTGTTCCCAATCGCGCCGAGTTCGGCGACATGATTCGCAATCAGCTCAACGAGTGCCGTCGTCTCGGTGTGACCATCGAGTTCGGTACCGGTGTGTGGCCCGGCCTCGTGGAGGAGAAGCGGCCCGATCACGTGATCGTCGCCACCGGTGCTGAGCCGCAGCGCCCCTGGTGGGTCGCCGACCCCGATACCGACGAAAGTGCGCGTCGCGTGGTCGATGTTCGCGCGATACTCGACGGATCGGCACCACTCGGCGGTCCGCAATCGGGCGATTCGGTCGTGGTGGTCGACGAGATCGGCTTCCACCACGCCACCTCGGTGGCCGAGTTGCTCGCCGATCGCGGATGCGCGGTCGAAGTCGCCACACCCGGAATGGTGGTGGGCCAGGACCTCGGCATCACGCTCGACATGGAGAACTGGTGGATCCGCGCATCGGCCAAGGGAATCGTGCAGAGCACCGACTTGGTTCCGATGGGCTTCGCCAACGGTGAACTCACTCTGCTGCATCACCCCACTGGCGCCAATCAGACTCGTCGTCCCGATTGGGTCGTGCTCGCGGTTCCGCCGAGTCCGGTCGAGTGGCTGTACAACGACTTGAAGAATTCGGGTGTGAGCGTCGAGCGAGTGGGTGACTGTGTGGCTCCGCGCCGTGCGCACGCCGCAGTAGTCGACGGCGAACGTGCCGGATCGTCGATCTAGCGAACCGTTCCTCTTCGTCTCACCAACTAGCCTCTCCTCATGCTCGCGGCCGGCGGAATCATCGGTGACCTCACCGAATGGTTGAAGGACATCTCCGGCAACTGGTGGTTCCTCGCGGTCATCCTCGTGATCGCCCTCCTCGACTCGGTGCTCCCGGTGGTTCCGAGCGAAACCTGCGTGATCATCGGTGGCGTGGCGGCCAGCGCCGCCGGCGACGGCCCGTATCCGGTGATCCTCGTGATCGTGGCCGGTGCAGTGGGTGCCTTTCTCGGCGACAACTTGTCGTACGTGATCGGTCACAGTTTCAGCGACAACGTGAAGCGGCGGGCCGCCCGTAAACCCAAGACAGCCGAACGCTTGGAGTGGGCGCACGAGCAGATCGAGGAACGAGGCGGACTGCTTCTCATCACGGCCCGATTCATTCCCGGTGGACGCACCGTTCTCACTCTGTCGTGCGGACTCACCAGCCAGTCGCGCCGTTGGTTCTCCACCTGGATCGGCGTCGCGGTCGCCATCTGGGCCACCTACGCCGCCGTTCTGGGTTACGTGTTCGGCGAGCGGTTCGAAGACGATCACACGCTGGCGTTCATCTTGGCCTTCTCGGCGGCGTTGTCGATCACGGTCTTGATCGAACTGGTTCGCTGGGTGCGCAAGCGCCGCACCCAAGAAGCCGTCGACCGCACCGCGGTCTGACCGAATCATCACGTCCGCACCGCGGTCTGACCGGCTTCACATCGCCTGTCCACCCCCACCACGCCTAGCCTGTCGACGTGTCCGCACTCGTCGCTGTCGTCCCCGTGCGGGCCGGAATCGTCCCGGCCGGCGGACGTGAAGCCATCGCCGAAGCGGGTGGGCGCGCGATCGTGATCGGCTCGGGTGCCGCGAGGGCAACCGACGATCTCGGAGCGGCGCGCGAGGTCACCGTGGTCGACGTGCCGGTGTCCGATCCGCAGGCGTGGGGTCGGGTCGCCGCCGACGTTCTCACGGGACTCGGCATCTCCGATTCGGTCGTCGTCCCCGCCTCGCCCGACGGACGCGACCTGGCCCCTCATCTCGCCCTCGCCTTGGGAATCGAGTTGTTCAGCGGCGCCACCGAAGTCACTTCCACGCGTGTGCGCGTCGCGCGTCGTGGCGGCCTCGCCATCGCCGAACACCGGCCGGTCGGTCGATTCGTGGCCACCTTGCAACCCGGTGTGCGCGGGGTCGATTCATCGTCGACGGCACCCACAGTGAGCACAGTCGATGTGTCCGCACCAGAGTCGTCGCCGGCGGTGGTGTCGCACGACGTGTTGCCACCCGACGTGTCCACCATGGACCTCGCCGAGGCACCGCGCATCGTTGGCGGTGGAGCCGGACTCACCGATGCCGAACGCTTCACGCAGTTGGCCGAGTTCGCGCGCACCATCGACGCGTCGATGGGTGTCACGCGCGTGATCACCGATCGCGGCTGGGCTCCGCATCAGCGCCAGATCGGAACTACCGGCATCGTGGTCGACCCCACGTTGTATCTCGCGTTCGGTATCAGCGGCGCGGTGCAACACACCAGCGGTCTCGGTCAGCCCGATCACATCATCAGCGTCAACACCGATGCGCACTGCCCGATGATGCAGATGGCCGACCTGGCTATCGTGTCGGATGCGAATGCAGTGCTGGACGAACTGGCCGCACTCTTGAGCAAGGACTCCGCGTCGTGAGCGATGCCGATGTGATCGTGGTCGGTGCCGGTCCGGCTGGATCGTGCGCCGCCATCGCCGCCGCGCGTTCTGGTCGTCGCGTGATCCTCATCGAGCGCGGCCCATTCCCCGGTTCGAAGAACATGTACGGCGGCGTGGTGTACCCGCGCATCCTCGACGAACTGGTTCCGCGATGGTGGGAAACCGCGCCAGTTCAACGCTGGGTCGTACGCCGCTCCACGATGGTGCTCTCGGAAACCGGAGCACTCACCGTCGACTACCGCAGCAACGCGTGGGGTGAACCGCCGTACAACGGAGCCACGGCGTACCGGCCCGACTTCGACGAATGGTTGTCGCGCCAAGCCGTGGCCGCCGGTGCCCAGTTGGTCACGTCCACCACTGTCACGGGTCTGCTGCGCGACGCATCGGGGCGAGTCATCGGTGTGCGCACCGACCGCCCCGACGGCGACCTCTCCGCTTCCGTCGTCATCGCCTGCGACGGCGTCAACTCGTTCCTCGCCAAGGAGGCTGGTCTCTACACCGCCACCGATCCGTCCAACTTCACACTCGGTGTGAAGGAAACCCTCGCACTGCCCAAACACGTGATCGACGAACGCTTCGGAGTGCGCGACGATCAGGGCGTCGACATCGAGATCCTCGGTGGCACGTCGGGTGTGAACGGCGGCGGGTTCGTGTACACCAACCTCGACACGATCGCTCTCGGCGTGGTGCTCAAGTTGCCCAAGTTGGCCGCGCAGAAGAAGCGCCCCGAGGAAATCATCGCCACCCTGAAAGCGCACCCGGCCATCGCTCCGCTCATCGAGGGCGCCGAAGTGAAGGAATACTCGGCGCACGTGATCCCGGAAGCGGGCTACTCGATGATGCCCACGATGGTCACCGACGGCATGGTCGTGGCCGGCGACGCCGCCGCGTTGTGTCTCGCCGCCGGCATCTGGCTCGAAGGCGTCAACTTCGCGATGGCCAGTGGCATGTACGCCGGCGACGCGGCAGCCGCCGCAGTGGCTCGCAACGACGTGTCGGCCAAGAGCCTCTCCGCCTACACCGACAGACTGAACGCCACGTTCGTTCTGCGCGATCACAAGAAGTTGCGCAAGGTGCCCGGTCTGGTTCTGTCCGATCGCGTGCAGCAGAAGTATCCGGCGTTCGTGACATCCGTCGTCGAGCGCGTGTTCCGGGTCGACAACCCCCAGCCCAAGCCCGGGCTGCGGCGAATCGTGCGCGAAGAACGCAAGCGGGCCGGTATCAAACTCAGTGCACTGATCCGCGACGGCTGGACGGGTCTGCGAGGATTCGGCTGATGACTTCGATCGCCCGCGACACCAGTTGGCCCGAGATCTCGTTCGAGGAGCGCATCGGAACCGCCGAGTTCCGTATCCACGAGCGTGCGCACATCGTGGTCGACGGCGACACCTGCCGGGGTTGCTCCACGCGCGAATGCGTGATCGCGTGTCCGGCCAACTTGTTCGTCCCCACCAGTGACGGTGGCATCCTCTTCAACTACGAGAACTGCTTCGAGTGCGGCACCTGCTACATGGTCTGCAACAAGGAAGGCGCCATCTCGTGGTCGTACCCCGAAGGCGGTTTCGGCATCGTCTTCCATCGAACGTGACGCCATGACCGTTGTCGCCTGTCTCAAGTGGGTCACGCCGCGCGCCGACGA
>CAZELU010000053.1:3955-5556 GCA_964513215.1 uncultured Bifidobacterium sp. | reverse complement strand
CGGTCGTCGACACCGTCGACGAGAAGCCGTTCCGTCCGCGCGCACGGGCCCTGGCCGCGCCGACTGGCGCATCGGCCCTCGACCGCGTTCGTTCGCTCACCGACGCCGGTGCCGCCACCGCCCGATCGGAAACCGTGGTGCTCGATCCGCCCGCGGCGGCGGCACGAATCGTCAGCACACTGCGCGAGTGGGGTTATCTCGGATGACCTGGACCGAGGTCGCTGATCTGTCGGCGCCCGTCGTTCTGGTACCGGTCGGATCGTTCGAGCAACACGGCCCGCATCTGCCACTCGACACCGACACGCGCATCGCCGAGGCGTTGTGCGACGAACTGCAGTCGTTGCTGAACATCGACAGCGTGATCGCGCCCTCCATCGGCGTGTCGGCCAGCGGCGAGCACGGCGGATTCCCGGGCACTCTCTCCATAGGTACAGCTACCACCGCGGCACTCTTGATCGAGCTCGCGCGTTCGGCCGATTGGGCTCGCGGAGTCGTGTTCGTGAACGGACACGGCGGCAACGCCGATGCGTTGGCCGTCGCCTCACGAACGTTGCACGACGAAGGTCGCGCGGTGTTCTTCTGGTCGCCCACGGCTGACGCCAAAGACGACGCCCACGCAGGTTTCACCGAAACATCGGTGATGCTCTACCTCGCACCCGAACTCGTCAACATGGACGCCGCCGAACGCGGCAACGTGCGCGCGGTGTCGGCGCTGGCCGAGCAGTTGCGGCGCGAGGGTGTTCGTGCCGTGTCGGAGAACGGCGTCTTGGGCGATCCGCGCCACGCAAACGCGTCCGATGGAGAGCGCATTTTCCAGCGCTGGCTCGACGATCTCGCCGCCACGTGTCGACACATCTGGCCGGAACAGTCGTGACCCGTTATCGGCCCGACTCGTCGTGGTGGCGCGTCCGCAGCCGCAACGGCGATGGCTCCAACAACGACACCGTCGTGGCCGGTTCACCTCTGCGACTGTTCCGACTCGGACCGGCTGGATCGAAGTTGGCCGATGCCCTCGAGGCCACTAGTGATGCACCGAGCGGATCCGACCAACTCGTGAATCGATTCGTCGACGCTGGGGCCGTGCACCCGATTCCCGAGCCATCGTTCGATCTGTCAGCGGTCACCGTCGTCGTTCCGGCTCACAACGAACGGCACGTCGACCTGCAGGTGCTGGTCTCGTCGCTTCACAATGCCGCCAAAGTGATCGTGGTCGACGACGGTTCACCGCTCGAACTGGCTCCGCTCGACGGCGCGTTGGTGGTGCGCCGCGAACACTCCGGTGGTCCGGCCGCCGCCCGCAACACCGGTGCCGCCCTCGTCGACACCGAGTTCATCTTGTTCCTCGATGCCGACACGCACTGGAACCACGACGCAGTGGTCATGTTCGGACACTTCGCCGACAGTCGAGTGGCGGCGGTCGCACCGCGAGTGCGCAGTGTCGACGGACCGTCGTTGCTCGAGCGCTACGAAACGGCCGAGTCGCCACTCGATCTCGGCACCGAAGCGGCGCGCGTGCGACCCAACACCCGGGTGTCGTACGTTCCGGCCGCTGCTCTGGCCGTCCGCCGTTCGACGTTCGAACAACTGGGCGGCTTCGACGA
>CAZELU010000053.1:0-3855 GCA_964513215.1 uncultured Bifidobacterium sp. | reverse complement strand
CGCGCCTGGTTGCCGATCGCCGTCGTACTCGCATTGTTCTTCCCGCGGGCGCGTCGTGCACTAGTGGTGGCCCTCACCGTTCCGAGCACCGTGCACTGGATCACGAGCAAACCGCAGGTCGATCTACCCCGTTACGTGTTGTTGAAGGCACTCGACGATGCGAGTTACTGCACGGGTGTCTGGCGAGGCGTCGTCAGATCGCGTGCGAACGGGCGTTGGGGCGCGATCAGACCGCAGTTCGACTGAGCCGACTGGTGATGTCGGCGCACTCTTCGCAGATGCTCTCGGGCACCACACCGGCGCGAATGAGCAGATTGAAGATCTTGCAGCCGAGGCAGTAACCCGCGAACGCCTCCAGGCTGGCGGCACCGAGCAGGCCGACGATCACGACGACGGCGAAAGTGTCGGCGCCGGCGAGTGATGCGATGAGCGCGGTCACCGAAAAGGCCACGCCGATTCCCTGCGCGAAACGCTTGGGCGGACCGGGTACGAACGAGTGCTCGATCGACAGTCGCGGTGTGATCACCTTGGTGACCAGAGTTCCGAGGGGGCTGAGAGTTGGACCGGTGAGGACACGGGCCACGAAGCCGTAGGCCAGCGGCACGAGCACCCACCACTCGCGGATCACGAGGAAGAGGACCGACTGCAGAACCACCCCGGTCGCCACCAAGCGTGCCGAGGTCTCGTTGACCGGGTTGGGGAAGGAGAAGAAGCGCTTCACGGGTGATTCCGACATGCCGGTCAGGTTAGGAGCCAATTCCCGACTTAACAAGTCGGATTTAGGCGGTCGGTAGCGTCGCAGTGTGACCCTGTCGCTCGAGGTCGACCGCACCGCCTGGAACCGCCACGTGGATGGCGTAGCCGGTCGCGTGTCGGGCCTGGTACCCGTGGTGAAGGGCAACGGCTACGGCCTGGGCCGACGGTGGCTGGCCGACCGGGCCAGTCGCTTGGCCGACACCGTGGCCGTGGGCACCGTGCACGAGCTGGCCGACGTGCCGCAGGGGGTCACCGCGATAGTCCTCACCCCCGCTCTCGACGTGACCTCGGTGGCCCGCGCCGACGCCATTCTCACCGTTGGCTCGACGGCTCATCTGGCCGCCCTGGGGCGCACCCCGCGTCGGGTGCTGGTGAAGGTTCGTTCGTCGATGAATCGCTACGGCACGCCCGTGGCCGATGCGGCCACCTTGATCGACGAATGCGAGCGGGCCGGCCACGCCGTGGAGGGCGTGTCGATTCATCCACCCCTCGCGGGCAGTAGTGCCGACCACTCCGACGAGATCGCGAATCTTCTTCGCCACATCGAAGCACGACACACCGCGTGGGTGAGCCACGTGTCCGTCGACGACTACAACGCATTACGTGCGGCCGAACCCACGCGTCAGTGGCGACTCAGACTCGGCACGTCGCTGTGGCACGGCGACAAGTCGATGTTTCATCTGCGCGCCGATGTACTCGATGCGCGACCGGTCGACGCGGGTGCGGTGGTCGGCTATCACGCTTCCACCGTGTCCACCGCGGGCACGCTGCTCATGGTCGGTTGTGGATCGACCCATGGAGTCGCTCCCCTCCCCGATGGGCGCAGTCCGTTCCACTTCGGTCGCCAGCGACTGGTGTTGGTGGAGGCCCCGCACATGCACACCACTCTCGTTCTGGCACCGCAGGGCCAACCCACACCGCAAGTGGGCGAGTTCGTCGACGTGCAACGCCCTCTCATCACGACCCAGCCCGATCACGTCGATTGGCGATGACGAGGTTCGACCGGCCCGCGGCCGGCACCACGAGCACGGGGTCGCCGCGCCTCATCGGCCTCGACGTCACCCGTGCCATCGCACTCATCGGCGTGGTGGTCATGAATTACGTGGGGGCGATCTACGAGATCGATTTCGATCCGTCGTTCCTCGAACGAGTTCTCGACCCGTACACCGGAGCTCTCTCCACCCGCTTCGCTGCCACCTTCGTCGTGGTGGCTGGTATCTCGATCACGTTGCTCACCGATCGCGCTCGGCGGGGTGACGCGGCCGAGCGCCGCAACGCACGCTTGCGCTTGGCCCGCCGCGGACTCCTGCTCTTGTTGATCGGCTACTTCCTCGACTTCCACTGGCCCGGAACGATCCTGTTCTTCTACGGCGCGTATTTCTTGCTCGCCACCGTCCTGTTCATGCTGTCGACCAGATGGTTGGTGGTCGTCGGTGCCGGATCGGCGCTGATCGCCACGACGGTGCGCACGATTCTGAACTGGCGTTACGAAAACGGCCACTACGACGACTGGATCAACTCAACGCCGATCGAGTCCCTACAGGATCTTCTGGTTCGAACCTTCCTCGACTACACCCACCCGGTGTTCCCCTGGCTCGCGTATCTCTGCGCTGGCATCATCATGGGTCGGCATCTCGGCACCTTCACGCAGTGGCGCGGTCGCGTCGCCTCGGTGTGCTTCGGCGTGGCGGTGGGCATCTACGTCGCGTCGACGATTCTCGATGCCGGCAGCGCCCGTGAGAACTCGGTGGTGTGGTCGCTCACGTCGATGCAGACATTCGAGCGCAGCCTCCCCTTCACCGCGGCCACGTTGGCCATTGCCGTTCTGGCCACCATCTCGATCGTGAGCCTCGCCGAACACTTCAGTTCGTCGACGTTCGTGATTCCGTTTCAACGCGCCGGCCAACTCACGTTGTCGCTGTACCTCTTGCACGTCCTCGTGTACTACGTGTTCGTGGAATGGACCGGTTGGGTCTCGCTGTCGAGTGTGTCCGCGGCGCTGCTCTTCGCACTCGGCTTCTGGATCGTGGCCATTGCCTTCGGATCGTGGTGGCACCACCGCATCGGACGCGGCCCGGCCGAAGTGGTCTATCGAGCGTTCGGCGGTTGATTCGCCTCGCGGTTCAGCCCGCGCCAGGCAACCGCCGCCGCACCCACGAGTGGTCCGCGATCACCGAGACGAGCCGGCACCACGCGAGCACCCTTCGAGAAGTCGAGACGACACTGTTCGTCGAGCACCTCTTGTGCACTGGCGAAGAACGTGGGACCGAAGCCGAGCGCGACCCCACCGCCGATCACCGCCAACTTCAAGTCGAAGAAGTTGCACACACTCGCCACAGCCAGGCCGACCATGCGACCCGTGCGTTGCATGATGTCGTAGGTGGGTTGCGTGGGCGGGCGGCCGGTGATCGCCTCGATCGCGATGCCTGATGCCTCGGCTTCCAAACAGCCGCGCGCGCCACACCCGCAGCGGTGACCCTCGGGGTTGACGATCACGTGACCCACGTGTCCGGCGTTGCCGGACGCTCCGTCGAGCAATTTGCCGTCGAGCACGATGCCCCCGCCCACTCCGGTGCTCACGACCATTCCGATGAAATTCGTTTCACCTTGGGCCGCGCCGAGCCACCCCTCGGCGAGGGCGAACGCCTTCGCGTCGAGATCACCGAACACGGGAACTTCGATTCCTGCGTCGCGCAACGTGTCGCTCACTGCTTCACGTAGTGGAAACCGGCGCCACGCTGGGATGTTCAATGGTGACACCGTCTCGCAATCGGTGTCGATGGGGCCGGCCGAACCGATGCCGACGACGACAATTCGCCCGTTGTGCGTGTCGACGGCTCGTTGAGTCTGACGACGGATGAGTGAGGCCAGCGACTCGTACAGATCGTTGGCGCGCTTGTCGAGATCGGTGCGCACCATGTCGCGGTCGACGAGGTTTCCGCGGCGGTCGACGAGACCGACGGCCATCTTGGTTCCGCCGATGTCGATCGCGAGTGCCAGGTCGGTATTCGCCACCTCGCGCAGGCTAGCGATTACGGTGCTCGCGGCGATCGGGCACGAGCTCGTCGTGACGAATGAAAGGGCACGACGATGAAGACC
>CAZELU010000052.1:0-12442 GCA_964513215.1 uncultured Bifidobacterium sp. | reverse complement strand
GTCCACACGCTCGAGGCCAAGCCGTACTCCACACCATTGGCGAGTCGAACGGCTTCGTCCTCGTCGGTGAACTTCTGCACGGTGATGACCGGTCCGAAGATCTCGTTCTGGATCATCTCGTCGTCCTGCTTGAGGTTGCTGACGACAGTCGGCGAGAAGAAGTAACCCTTGCTGCCCTGGCGAGCGCCGCCGGCGGTGACTTCGGCGTGCTTGGGCAGACGATCGAAGAAGCCACTCACTCGGGACAGCTGATTCGCGTTGTTGACCGGACCGAAGAACGTGTCGTCGGAGTCGGGGGCGCCGCACACCGTGGCCTTCGCCCGCTCGGACAACGCGGCCACGAAATCCTTGTACACGCCGCCGGCGCACAGCACACGTGTGGCGGCGGTGCAGTCCTGGCCGGCATTGAAGTAGCCGCCGATGGCGATTCCCTCGGCGGCGGCTTCGATGTCGGCGTCGTCGAACACCACGACCGGCGCTTTGCCGCCGAGTTCGAGGTGCACACGCTTCAGTGACTTGGCGGCGGCCTCGGCCACTTCCATACCGGCGCGAACCGAACCGGTGACACTCACCAAGGACGGAGTCGAGTGCGCGACCATCGCGCGGCCAGTGTCGCGATCACCGCAGATCACGTTCACCACACCGGGCGGCAGGAACTCGGCGCAGATCTCGGCCAGCAGAGTGGTGGTGACGGGGGTGGTGTCGCTCGGCTTGAGCACCACCGTGTTGCCGGCCGCCACGGCCGGGGCGAACTTCCACACCGCCATCATCATCGGGTAGTTCCACGGAGCCACCTGCGCGCACACGCCCACCGGCTCGCGTCGGATGTAACTCGTCATGCCAGGTACGTACTCCCCCGCACTCTTACCTTCGAGGTGACGGGCCGCGGTGGCGAAGAAGCGAACGTGGTCGACCATCGGCGGAATCTCCTCCGACCGAGTGATGCCGACCGGCTTACCGCAGTTCTCCGATTCGAGTGCGATGAATTCCTCACCGCGCGCCTCGATCGCATCGGCGATACGGAACAACGCGAGCGAACGATCCTTCGGCGTGGAGTCACGCCAGGTCTCGAACGCATCTGCGGCGGCCTTCATGGCGGCGTCCACATCGGCGGCACCCGAGTTGGGTGCGGTCGCGTACTGCTCGCCCGTGGTCGGATCGATCACCGGGATCGTCTTGCCATCGGAGGCATCGACGTACTGGCCGTTCACGAAGTTGCGGTAGGTCTTCATGGCCCAACCTTAGTGCTGGCGACTGAGCCTCCGATCGCGTCGGAGACTAGGTTGATGGGCATGGCCACTCTCGTTCACGAACTCGATGTTCCGGTCGTCGACTTCGTCTTCGCCGACGCGCTTCAACAACGCGAGAAGTTGGCCGAGATCGCCAAGGAGTCCTGGATCGCCCGCGGTGCGTTCGCACACCTGGTGTTCACGTACGAGGATTGCCAGGCGATCCTGCGTGACAAGCGCTGGCACAACGCCGCCGCTCTCGTGACCGAGTTCAACGGCATCACCGATCCGCGACTCAAGGAGCGCCGCCGTGAGTCGATCCTGTCGGCCGAGGGTGACGTGCACACACGTCTGCGTCGTCTGGTGGCTCCTTCGTTCACCCCACGCTCGGCCGATCGCCTGCGCCCGTTCATGCGCGAAGTGCTCGATGGTCTGCTCGATCAGGTGACCGCGAGTGGGCGCTGCGACCTGGTGGCCGACATCTGCGATCCGTACCCGATTCCGATCATCTGCGAATTGCTCGGTGCACCGAAGAGCGACTGGAAGTCGTTCAGCGTGTGGGCCGAGGACGTGCTGCGGATCTTCAATCCGAATGCCGCCGAAGAGACCGAGCGAATTCTCAAGGCGCAGATCGAACTCGAGGAGTACACGCGCCAGCTCATCGCCGACCGTCGAAACAAGCCGGCCGACGACCTCATCACGAGCCTCATCGCCGCCGAAGAAGCGGGTGACAAGTTGAGCGAGGACGAACTGGTGATGATGGTCGAAGCGGTCATCGTCGGAGGCACCGATACCACGCGCAACCAACTCGGATGCTCCGTGGCCCTCTTCGCCGAACACCCCGATCAATGGCAACTGTTGGCCGAGCAACCCGAACTCGCTCCCCGCGCCGTCGAAGAGACCATGCGCTACTTCGGAGCCGTCCGCAGCACCGGCCGAATCGCCAGCGTCGACATCGAATACAAGGGAGTGTTGTTCCCCAAGGGTTCGTTCGTGGCTCCGGCCCTCGCAATGGCGAACCGCGACTCGTCGGTCTACTCCGACCCGGAAACCTTCGATATCCGACGCGAACCGTCGGGGCAGCCCCAGATGACCTTCGGGTCCGGAATCCACTACTGCCTCGGTGCAGCTCTGTCGCGCGCCGAACAGCAAGAGGCCTTGGTGATCATGGCGCAGCGCATGCGCAACCTGAAGATCGATGGGGCTGTCACCTGGAAGCCGTCCACGACGGCGATCTACGGCCCCGAGAAGATGCCGCTCACCTTCGACCCGAGTTGATCGGTCGCGCCACCGCGCGCCCAGCAGCAGGTTCGGTTACACGCTCCGCAGCGAGTGGTGCCACCATGTCGTTATGTCGAAAGAGTTGAAGCTCGGTTACTCCACTGGTTACTGGTCGGCGGGTCCTCCCAAGGGAGCGCTCGAGGGCGTGAAGGAAGCCGAGCGACTCGGTTTCGATTCGGTCTGGACGGCCGAGGCCTACGGCTCGGATGCGTTGTCACCACTCGCGTGGTGGGGATCGCAGACCGAGAAGGTTCGTCTCGGAACGTCGATCATGCAGATGAACGCGCGCACGCCAACTGCGGCCGCGATGGCGGCCATCACCATGGACCATCTCTCGAACGGTCGATTCATCCTCGGTCTCGGCGTGAGTGGACCGCAGGTGGTGGAGGGCTGGTACGGCCAGGCCTACGGCAAGCCGCTCGCGCGCACCCGTGAGTACGTGGAGATCGTGCGCAACGTCATCCGACGCGACAAGCCGATCGAGCACCACGGCGAGTTCTACGACCTTCCCTACACCAAGTCGGATGGCCGCGGTCTGGGCAAGCCGCTCAAGTCGACGGTGCATCCGCTGCGCAACGAGATCCCGATCTTCCTCGGTGCCGAGGGCCCGAAGAACGTCGCGTTGTCGGCCGAGATCTGCGACGGCTGGTTGCCACTCTTCTTCTCGCCGAAGGAAGACGGCTTCTATCGCAAGTGCCTGAACGAGGGATTCGCCAAGTCGGGTGAATCGAACAAGGCCGACCGCTTCGAAGTCGCCACCACCATCTTGATCGTGCCCGGCGACGACGTGGAGAAGTGCGCCGACATGGTGCGCCCGTTCCTCGCGCTGTACGCCGGCGGCATGGGTGCGCGTGGCGCCAACTTCCACTTCGAGGTGTTCGCACGCATGGGATACGAAGACGTGGCCATCAAGGTGCAGGACCTCTACCTCGCCGGCAAGAAGGACGAAGCAGCGGCGGCGATTCCGTTGGCGATGGTCGAAGACGTCGCTCTGGTGGGCCCGCCCGACAAGATCAAGGGTGAGCTCGACCGCTGGAAGGAAACCTGCATCACCACGTTCTTGGTGAGCGGTCCGCCGATGGTGCTTCCGCTGTACGCCGATCTCATCAAGGGCTGACGAACGCGTCGATGGGCGAGTCAACGTTCGCGACGATCGCTCGTCAGCGCGAACTCATCACTTCGGGTCAGGCATCGCCTCTGGAGATCGTCGACGACGCGTTGGCGAGGGTGGCCGAGGTTCAACCGTCGCTGAACTGCTTCGTGGAGATCTGGGCCGACGAAGCACGCGAACGGGCTCGCACACTCGGATCCCACGACGGCCGGGCGTTGTTCGGTATTCCCGTCGCCATCAAGGACACGTCACCCTGGGAAGGCCACCGGCTCACACTCGGATCACGAACTCACGCTTCGCACGTGGCCGACACCACCGGATGGGTGGTCGAACGATTGCTCGATGCCGGCGCAGTGATCATCGGCAGCACGAACACACCGGAGTTCGCCCATGCCGGAATCACCGACAACCCTCTGCACGGTGCCACGCGCAATCCGTGGAACCCCGAGCGGACGACCGGAGGTTCGAGCGGCGGTTCGGCAGCGGCCGTCGCGTCGGGTTGCGTCGCGGTGGCCGAAGGTTCCGACATGGGCGGTTCGGTGCGCATTCCTTCCTCCTGGTGCGGACTCGTCGGACTCAAACCGTCACTCGGCCGCATTCCGATGGACGTCTTGCCCGGCCTCTGGGATCTGATCTCACATCACGGACCACTCGCGCGCAGTGTGAACGACGCGTGGGAGTTCCTGCTCGCCACGCAAGGACCGTCGCTACGCGATCCGTACTCGTTTCATCAGGCTCTCCAGCCGACAGCTCGTCGTGACGTCGACCTGTCGTCGTTGAATGTCGCTTGGTCGATCGATCTGGGTTGTTGGGCCGTCCACGATGAGATCGCCCGGGCCGTGGTCGACGTGGTCGAACTCCTCGGCGAGACCGGCGCTACCTGCCAAGCCGCCCCTCCCCTCTTCACCGCCCACGACAACACGGTGTGGCTGGAGTTGTGGGGCATCTTCATGGCCGCGTACTACGGCGAGCAGTACGACACCCGTGCCGACGAACTCGACGGTGACGTGCGTTCGCTGATCGAGTACGGCCGCACACTCAGCGCGGTGGACGCCAAGCGTTCGGAGATCGACCGAACCGTCGCCTGGAAGCGAGTTGCTTCGGTACTCGAGCACAACGACGTGATCGTGTGCCCCACCATGTCGCAGCCGCCGGGACCCGCCACCAAGGAACTCAACACCCGTCGCGCACGGAGTCATGACGACGGTCGACACCACTCCGAAGACATGACCTCGGTGTGGAATCTCGTGTCGCCTCTTCCGATCGTCTCGGTGCCGGCCGGTCGCCATACCGGCGTCGACGAAGGACTACCGATTGGTGTGCAAGTGGTCGGACGACCCGGCCGCGAAGACGTGGTGCTGGCGGTGGCGCAACACATCGAGCGCGCGATCGGCGCGCCGAACTGGCGTTAGTCGCAACAGGAGTCGCGCCAGCCGCAGCCGGAGCACTTGAAGTGCGCGTGCTCGGGGAACAAGTCGCCACCGCACAACGGACACTCGGGGTACGTGCCGAGCGGCGAGCGACACGATGACGCCGATTCGGCCCGCTTCTCGTTCCGCAGAGCATCAGTGTTCACGGCCGTGTTGACGTCGGTGTTCACGACACGAGTCTGTCACCGTTCCGGTCTCCGACTGTGGACCCTCACTAGGCTCGCAGAGGCCCATGAACGACGAACTCCCTCCGCTTCCGCATGGGCACACACCTGGCTCGGCCCGCGCTGCCATGGCTTACCGCGACTACCGGCTCATCTGGTCGGGGCTGTTCTTCTCCAACATCGGCACCTGGATGCAGAACCTCGCCTTGCCGGCGTACGTCGATCACCGAACCGGTTCGGCCCAAGTGGTGTCGCTCCTGGTGTTCGCCCAACTCGGTCCGATCCTGCTCTTGGCGGTACCGGGCGGGCTGATCGCTGATCGCTTCGATCGCAAACGATGGCTCATGGGAATGCAGTGGGTGCAACTCGTGTTCGCGCTCGTGATCGCGGCACTGGTCGCCTCCGACGGGCCGATCTGGTCATTGTTCGTGGCCCAAGCCGCCGTGGGCATCGCCAACGCCCTCAACAACCCGGCGTTTCAAGCAACCATCCCCATGCTGGTGGACAAACGCGACCTGGCCGGTGCGATCTCCATGAACTCGATGCAGCTCAACGGAACGCGTGTACTCGGCCCGAGTATCGCGGCTCTGCTCAACATCATTGGTGTATCGACCGCGAGTCTGTTCGTGATCAACGCGGCCACGTATCTCGTCCTCATCGTGGCCCTCACCATGGTCACGTTGCCCGCCGTTCGTACGCTCGACCACGATCAGGGCTGGCGTCGACTCTTCACGGGCGTCAACATCGCGCGTGATCGTCCGGTGCTGTCACGTCTCTTGTTGGCGATGACCTCGTTCTCGTTCTTCTCGCTGGTTGTCGTGGCTCTCTTCCCGTCGGTCACCCGCGAGAACTTCGCGGTCGATCCCGAGGGTTCCACGTATCGCTGGATCTACGCCGTGTTCGGTACCGGCGCCTTCGCCGGCGCTGCCGCGGCCGGAACGTTTCTCACCAAAGTGCATCGACCCAAAGTGATCTCGGCGTCGTTCGTCGGCTTCGGAATCAGCCTGGCCATCTTCGGGCTGATCTCCTCACCCGGCCCGGCCTTTCCGGCCGGCTTCGCTCTCGGCACCTTCTACTTCCTGCTGGCCACGGTGATGGCCACGGTGTTCCAACAGAACTTGCGCGACGAAGAACGCGTGACGGTGATGCCGCTGTGGTTCATGTCGTTCGGCGGCACCATCACCATCGGCGGACTCGTAGCCGGTCCGGTGATCGATGCGATCGGCGCGCGCTGGGTGCTGATGATCGGCGCGGCCTACGCGTTGTTCCTCGCCTGGTGGTGCGATCTCGATCGCCTGCCGCGTTGGGCGTTCCTCAGGGAGACGTGACCGCGTCGACCACGCGTTCGAGGGCAGCCACTCGGCTGGCCTTCACGAGAGCCGCATCACCAGCGCCAAGCGCACTGATCCGATCGATCGCGGTTGCAACATCGACCGTGCTCACGCCGTAGAGGTCGGTGCCCACGGCCACGATCTCGATGCCCAACTCGTGCGCACGACGCGCGATACGCGAGTGAGCCTCGACTGGGTCGTCGAGTTCGGCCATGAGCCCGAGCACGGCCAGCCGTCGACCCGAACCGAGCGCCGCCAGCGTGTCGAGAGCGGCCCACATCGAGGTGGGATTGGCGTTGTAGCAGTCGTCGAGAAGGGTGGCGCCGGAGGACAGCGTCACCGCATTCGACCGGTGCGCGCTCACTCGCGCGGCCGCCAATCCGTCGGCCATTGCCTCGAGCGGCACACCGAGCGCGACACCGACCGCGATGGCGGCAGCGGCGTTTGAGGCCGAGTGCCGCCCCGGAATCGCGAGGCGAACGACAGCGGACCCGTCGGGAGTGCGTACGGTGAAACGGGCGCGGCCTTGCTGATCGAGCGACAGATCGTCGATGCGAACGTCGGCCGATGACGATTCACCGTACGACAACACACGCGCGGAAGTGCGCGAGCGCATGGCGATCACCCGATCGTCATCGGCGTTCAGGACCGCGACACCGAACGACGGCAATGCCTCGACCAGTTCGCCTTTGGCACGGGCGACCCCGTCGAGACCACCGACCAGACTCGTGTGTGCCTCACCGACACGCGTGACCACGCCGATGGCCGGTCGCCCGATCCGACAGAGCAGATCGATCTGGCCGAATCCGCGCATACCCATCTCGAGAACGAGCACTTCGGTGTCGATCGGCGCGTTGAGGATCGTGACCGGCAACCCTTGTTCGTTGTTGTACGAACGCTCGGATGCGACGGTCCGCTTGCTGCTCGAGATGGCGGCGGCCACCAGATCCTTCGTGGTGGTCTTGCCGACCGAACCGGTGATGCCGACGGCCATGGTGCCCGCGGGCAGGCGCATGCGCGCCCAACGCGCCGCATCCATGAGCGCTTCGCCGGTGTCGGCCACTTCGATGCACGCGATGCGATCGACGAGATCGGCCCGGGCCGGTCGTGACGACAGATACGCAACCGCCCCTCGAGCGATGGCATCGTCGACGAAGTCGTGACCATCACGTTCGGCCACCAGCGGGACGAACATCTGACCCGCCGTGAGCGACCGTGAATCGAACGACGCTCCGTCGATTTCGACGTCGGGACCCACCAAACGACAGGGCCCGTGCTCGGCGAGAGCACGGGCCAGGTCACGAGCACGCCAACGCATGCCCCGAAGGTACTGCTGATCGTCAGTGGCTGGAGGGCATCTCCTCGCCCAACGCGAACTTGGTGTACTCCTCGCCGGTGTCTTCCATGTTCTCGAACTGGATGACACCCATCTCCTCGTAGCGCTTGCGCAGCCACGAGTCGTTGCGATCGAGAAGGCCGAGCTTCTTGCAGTTCGGCACGATCTTGCTGAACAGCATCTGCTGGAAGACGGCGCGAGTGGGGTCGTTGAGCACCAAGGGCACGATGTCGCGGGTGTTGATGCCCATGCGCTCCCAGACCTCCTGCGACATGAAGCGGTCACGCATACGGACCGAGGCCTCGTAGGCGAACTCCTGGCGAACCTTGATCTCGGCGTCGCTCATCTCTGAGTAGGCCTCCTGCAGCGAGAGCACGCCGAAGGCCACGTGGCGGGCCTCGTCGCTCATCACGTAGCGGAGCAGCTGCTTCAACAGCGGCTCGCTCGTGAACTGGTAGAGGTTTCCGAACGCGGCCAGCGCGAGGCCCTCGACCATCACCTGCATACCGAGGTAGGTCATGTCCCAGTTGCTGTCGTTGATGATGTCGTCGAGGAGCATGCGCAGGTGGGCGTTGATCTGGAAGCCGCCACCCAACTTCTCGTCGAGGTAGCGAGCGAAGACTTCGACGTGACGGGCCTCGTCGACCACCTGGGTCGAGGCGTACAACTTCGCGTCGTACCACGGCACGGTCTCGGTGATCTTGGCGGTGCAGAGGAGAGCGCCCTGCTCACCGTGCATGAACTGCGAGAGGCTCCACTTGCGCTGCAGAACCGCGAACTCGGTCCACTCCTTGTCGCCCCACTTCTCGACGGGCGTGCCGTCGTAGTGGCTGGCGGTGAGACCCGACACGGCCGCCGCGAGGTCGGCCGACACCTGAGCCTCGACGTCGACGTTGGTGTCCCAGGGCAGGTCGGTGGTGGCGTTCCACTGACCGGTCTTGGCCTTCTCGTACAGGCGACGCAGCGCCGGGCGGGACAACGAGTAGTCCCACGAGAAGATGGCGTCGGCGTTGTCCTTCACCACGTGCTGCACCTCGTTGGGGTCGCAGGTGGGGATGGCCAGGATGGCCTCGATGTCGTTGAGATCGGCGCGGCCGATGATCTCCTGGCTTTCCTTCTCGGTGATGCTCATGGTGTTGGTCTCCTGTTGTCGAGATTGACGTGTTGGTTGACTAACTGACGGGTAGATCGATGAAGGCGACGAGCGGCGCGAAGAACTCGCGCGCCGAGGCCGGGTCACCCAGATCGACGAGCGAGCTGGGCGCGAGGAAGTGCGAGATCACGAGTCGCGCGACGAGGTCGACGAATCGCACTCCCACGTCGTGTGGCACGTGAGCCGTGACGATGGGCAGCAGATACGCCGACGCGACGTTGATGATGCGCGGCAATCCGTCGACGGTGAGGTCGCGAATGGCGGTGGCTTCCTCGGTCGCGAGCAACGCGACGAGGTTGTCGTCGTTGCGCAGTTCAGTGGTGGCGTACACCGCGATTTGCACGGTGAGGTCGAGCAGCGAATCGGAGTCGAGCAGAGCCGCGCGCATTCCTTCGAAGAAATCGCGCGTGTTACGCACGCGCAGGGCCTCGAACATCACGTCCTTGCCGCCAGGGAACATGCGATAGATCGATGCGCGCGAAACGTGCGACTCGTTGGCGACGTCGTCGATCGTCACCTTGCCCAGACCCCAGCGAGCGATGCACTGATCCAATGCGTCGAGCACGCGGTCTTCCGCGCTTCGCGTCGGCGTCATGCCAGGTGTCACAAGTGAGACACTAAGACGACGTCTGTCTCACCGTCAACCCCCTGTTCGTCACGATTTTCTGCCGTGAACTCCGCCCAGCAGTGCATCAAAACCTGACCATCCGGGTCAGGAATCGGGTGCGGGTGCGGGTAGTCTCGGCAATCGTTCCCAGACCCGAAAGGACCCCCATGATCCGTCGACTGTCCCTGGCTGCCGCCCTCATCGGCACCTTCGCCCTCGCCTCGTGCGGTGGCGACGACGAAGGCTCGAGCGGCGGCGACTGCCCCACCATCACCGAGGGCAAGCTCACCATCGCCACCGGCAACCCGGCCTACTCACCGTGGGTCGAAAACGACGCCCCCGAGAGCGGCGAAGGCTTCGAGGCCGCCGTGGCCTACGCGGTCGCCGGCGAACTCGGCTACGACGCCGAGAACGTCGTGTGGGTGCGCACCACCTTCGACGAGGCCATCCAGCCCGGCGCGAAGAACTTCGACTTCAACCTCCAGCAGTACTCCATCACTCCGGAGCGTTCGGAGATCGTCTCGTTCAGCGACCCGTATTACACCACCAACCAGGCGATCGTCGCTCTCGATGGTTCACCGGCCGCTGGCGCCACCTCGGTTGCCGATCTGGTCGACGTGAAGTTCGGTGCGCAGGCCGGCACCACCAGCCTCGAGTTCATCAACAACGTGATCAAGCCCTCGAGCGAAGCGTTCGTCTACGACGACAATGCGGGCGCGAAGGCTGCTCTCGAAGCCGGTCAGATCGATGCGATCGTCGTCGACCTTCCGACCGCTCTGTACATCTCGGCCGTCGAGATCGAGGGTTCGTCGGTGATCGGTCAGTTCCCCGCCGATGCCGGTGGCTCCACCGACAACTTCGGTTTGCTCTTCGAGAAGGACAACAAGCTCGTTGGTTGCGTCAACAAGGCTCTGGCCGCGTTGAAGGACTCGGGTTCGTTGGCCGAGATCACCAACAAGTGGTTGAGCGAGAACGTGGGTGCTCCGGTCATCTCCGTCGGCTGATCGTCGGCTGATCGAAACGACCAACGGACGACCACGTCCTCCCCTCTCGGCGTAATCTCTACGCCATGACCGACACAGTGCCCGGGCCGAGCGATCGCCCGGGCACTGTCACGTCGGGCCGCAAGAAACTCACCCGCCGTCAAGAGTTCGAGCGTCGTCAGAGACGTCGCTCGGCCACGATCGCCGCCGCTTCCACCGTGATCGTCGTGGGAGCGCTCGTCATCTTCGTTCCGCTCACTCCGGGTTGGGACAAGGTCCGCAAGTCGTTCTTCGACGGTGAACTGTTCGGCGACTCGTTCCCTCGCCTTCTCGAAGCGTTCGTGAAGAACCTGCAGATCTTCGCCTGGAGCACACCGTTCATCCTCGTGATCGGCATGCTTCTCGCGATCTTCCGCAACGTGCGTACCCCGGCGCTCTTCCCGTTGCGCCTCTTCGCCGCTGCCTACACCGACATCTTTCGCGGTGTCCCGGTGATCCTCACGATCCTCTTGATCGGATTCGGCGTGCCGGGCCTGGGCCTCGACCGGCCGTACAACAGCCCGTACCTGTGGGGTTCGGTCGCACTCGTTCTCGCCTACTCGGCCTACGTGGCCGAAGTGTTCCGTGCCGGCATCGAGAGCGTGCACGAGAGTCAGCGGGCCGGCGCGCGATCCCTCGGTTTGTCGTCGACCCAGACCATGCGCCACGTGATCGTTCCGCAGGCGATTCGCCGGGTGATCCCACCGCTCATGAACGACATGGTCTCGCTCCAGAAGGACGTAGCTCTGGTGAGCCTCATCGGACCGATCGAGATCCTTCGGCAGGCCGGCATCGACAAGTCGAAATTCGCCAACTTCACGCCCTACGTGGCGGCGGCCGTGATCTTCCTCGTACTCACGATTCCCGAGACGCGATTCGTCGATTGGCTGAGCGCTCGCGAACGGCGCCGCACCTCTGGGACGGCCGTGCGATGATCCCCAAGTTGCAACTCATCGACGTTCGTAAGTCGTTCGGATCACGCGTGGTCCTCGATGGTGTGTCGATCGACATTGCCGACCGTGAAGTGGTGGCGTTCGTCGGTGCATCCGGAAGCGGCAAGAGCACACTTCTACGCTGCGTCAACTTGCTCGAGCCCATCGACGACGGCCAGGTTGTCGTCGACGACGTCGACATCAGCGTGCCCGGCCTGCCCGTCGATCCGATCCGGCGCCGAATCGGCATGGTGTTCCAGAGTTTCAACCTCTTTCCGCACATGAACGTGCTGAAGAACCTCTCGCTCGCGCCTCGCAAAGTTCTCGGCGTGTCGAAGAGCGAAGCCGAGAACACCGCGCGCGAACTGCTCGAGCGCCTCGGCCTGGGCGATCGAGCAGATGCCTACCCCGATCAGTTATCGGGTGGTCAGCAGCAACGAGTGGCCATCGCCCGCAGCCTGGCCATGTCGCCCGAGATCTTGCTGCTCGACGAGATCACCTCGGCGCTCGACCCCGAACTGGTGGGTGAAGTACTCGATGTCGTGCGCGAGTTGAAGGGCGGCGGCATGACGATGCTCATCGTGACGCACGAGATGGCCTTCGCCCGCGAGATCGCCGATCGCGTGTGCTTCTTGCATCAAGGCCAGATCGCCGAAGTGGCACCACCCGACAAGTTCTTCTCGGCGCCCGAGAACGAGCGCACGCGCCAATTTCTGCAGCGCGTGATCGAGTCGGGTCGGTTCTAGACCGTCGGCAACTGGTAGTCGGCGAAGCGATCGCGCAGAGTCTTCTTCGAGAACTTGCCCACACTGGTCTTGGGCACTTCGTCGATGAACACCACGTCGT
>CAZELU010000051.1:0-12543 GCA_964513215.1 uncultured Bifidobacterium sp. | reverse complement strand
AGCCCTTGCGCGTGAGCGCCTGCAGCGCGCTGGTGTCGTTGCGGTGGTGCATCCACTTCTCGACCGCTTCGACGTCGCGAGGCGAGCAGCCGGTCGTGGCCAGACATTCCTCGTCGACCACCGACATGGTGGACGACACCGAGGCCACGTCGCCTTCGTCGAGTACGAGCAGAACGCACACGTCTCCGTCGCCGCCTTGACCGCGTTTGCTCTCGGGGCCGTCGTACAGGCGGAGCACGGCCGGAGTCGCGCCGCGCTGCATGATGCGTCGACACGCATCGAGGCCGGAAGAGAAGTCGCCGAATCCGTACACCGCGCGTCGTTCGCACACTGCGGCGGGATGCAGCCGCAACCAGGCTCGTGTGATGATGCCGAGCGTGCCTTCGCTGCCGACGAACACCTGGTTCAGATCGGGTCCGGCGGCGGCGCGCGGAGCACCGCCAGTCCGAATCACGCGACCGTCGGCGAGCACTACTTCGAGCCCGACGACCATGTCTTCGATCTTTCCGTAGCGCGTCGAATACTGACCGGCACCACGACAGGCCAACCAGCCGCCCACAGTGGAGATGTCGAAACTCTGTGGGTAGTGGCCGAGTGTCAGTCCGAGTGGGGCGAGGTGAGCTTCGAGGTCGGGCCCGAACGTGCCGGGAAGAACCTCGGCCACCAGTGAGATGTCGTCGACCGACACGACACCGTGCATCGCCGACAGATCGAGGAGCACGCCGCCGTGCAGCGGAATGGACGCTCCGCACACGCCGCTGCGTCCGCCGGCAGCGGTGACGGGGATGCGCTCGTTGTGACAGATCGCGAGGATGGCGCTCACGTGCTCGGTCGTCGTCGGCCGACACAGCACCGCGGCTGATTGCGGAACGAAGCCGTCGAGAGCCCAACGCATGGCCAGTGGCCACCAGTCGCGGCTCGCATCGGCGATCGCATCGGAATCAGTGGTCGCGGTGAGCGTGGGTGCGATCGCGGCCAAACGTTCGGCCACATCGGCCGGCACTGCGACTGATCTCGACGACAGTCGCGGCGTGCGTGGCGCCACCAGTTCGATCGGAGAAGTGGGTTCACGCATACGACTCGACCTCCCGGCGACAGATGCGATCGAAGGTTTCGACTTCGAGGTCGATGCGCGCAGCGTTCCAACCGAGAAGTGGGGCGATCAGTTCGGCGGTCGAACGGGCCGCGCGCCGCGCGCCTTCGCGATCGAACAGAAGAGCTCGTGTGCGTCGCGACAACACGTCATCGAGGGTTGTGGCCATTTCGTGCTCGACTGCGTACACGGCTTCGGCCCGGGTGTACGGCAAACCGTCGACGAGGGGGAGACCCAGCGACGAATCGGTCGCTACGAGAGCGGCGAGTTCGCGATCGCGCTGGCGACCGCTGATCGCCAGTCGCTTGGTCCGACACTTGGCGTTGCGTCCGAGCCGCTCGACCACGAGATCGACAGTTTCCTCGGCCATGTGTCGATAGGTGGTCAACTTTCCACCGTTGACCGTGATGACTCCGTTCGCTCCTTCTTTCACGAGATGACGGCGTGACAAATCGGCCGTGCGGCCATCGGCATCGCCGGTGACGAGGGGGCGAAGTCCGGCCCAGGTTCCGGTGATATCGGATTCCGACAGCCCGGAAGTGACCGAAGCGTTGAGCGCGCGCAACACGTACTCGATGTCGGCCCGGGTGCACTGCGGGTCGTCGAGCGGACCGTCGTAGTCGGTGTCGGTGGTGCCGACGTACGTGTGCGTGAACGTTCCGTCGGGACGCGGACCCCATGGCACCACGAAGAGACTCCGCTTGTCCTTCGGAACCGGAATCACCACGGCGATGGTGTTGCGCACCTTGTCCCACGGAACCGTGACGTGAATTCCCTTGGCCGGACGCGTCGGGACTTCGGTGTTCCAGACACCAGTGGCGTCCACGATCACTCGCGCGCGCACCGGAAAGTTGCGATCGTCGACGGTGACCGAACCGTTCGCGTAGGTGCAACGATTCACGACCACAGCACCGTGTTCGGCGGCGGTTCGAGCCAAGCTGATGCACAGACGGGCGTCGTCGGCCTGCGCGTCGTAGTACACGTACGCCGAAGCGAGACGTTCGGTGGGCATCGTCGGCATGTAGGCAGCGGCACGCTTCTTGCGCAGTCGTCGGTGCAGTCGTCCGATGCGAACGCCCCCGGTTGCGTCGTACATCCAGAGCGCCGAGCCGAGAGCCCGCGCGATCTTCTTCGACACGACTCCGTCCTTGGTGAGGATCGGGATCATGAAGGGGAGGACCGACACGAGGTGCGGAGCGTTGCGAATGAGGCGTTGCCGTTCGTACAACGCCTCGTACACGAGGCGCACGTCGCCCTGCTGCAGGTAACGCAGTCCGCCATGGATGAGTTTCGAACTCTTCGACGACGTGCCGCTGGCGAAGTCACCCTTCTCCACCAGTGCGGTGCGCAGACCGCGACGGGCCGCGTCGACCGCGACGCCGAGACCGGTGACGCCTCCACCCACCACCAGGAGGTCGAACTCGTCCCGCTCGAGGGCGGCCACCATCGCGGAGCGTTCGAACGGGTGACCCACACCGCCACCGTAGTGGGTGCTCTGAGCAGGCCTTTTACGAGACACTTTTCACAGCCTGCGAATCTGCACGAATTGAAGATTGGCAAGATGCGCACGTACCGTGTCGGCATGCGTTCACCGGCCGAATTGACCGAAGCCTTCCGGGCCCACGGCCTGAAGGTCACGCCCCAGCGACAGCTGCTCTTCCGCTTGATGCACGGCAACGAGTGCCATCCCACCGCCGAAGCGCTCTTCCAGACGGCCAGCGAGCAGATGCCCGGCATCTCGCTGCGCACCGTGTATCAGACCCTCAACGATCTGGCGACGATGGGCGAGTTGCGGTCGCTCGATCTCGGCACCGGTGCGGTGCGATTCGATCCGAACATCGACGACCACCACCATGTGGTCTGCGATCGCTGCAACGAGATCCGCGACGTCTACGTCTCGGGCTCCGATGCTCTGTCCATCACTGGTCTCGACGGGTTCGCGGTGTCCAACACATCGATCCTGTTCAACGGTCTCTGCCCGCGGTGCGCCGCGGACAGCGAGTAATACCCATCCAACCCCACCAACTGCACAAGGAGTCATGTCATGAGCCTCAAGGGCACCAAGACACATGAGAACCTGAAGCACGCGTTCGCTGGCGAGAGCCAGGCCAACCGTCGCTACCTCTGGTTCGCTCAGAAGGCCGACGTCGAGGGCTACCCCGACGCCGCAGCTCTGTTCCGTTCGGTCGCCGAAGGCGAGACCGGCCACGCGCACGGTCACCTCGAGTTCCTCTCCGAGGCCGGCGACCCCGCCACCGATCTTCCGATCGGCGAGACGTCCGACAACTTCAAGGCGTCGATCGCTGGCGAGACCTACGAGTACACCCAGATGTACCCCGGCTTCGCCAAGACCGCTCGCGACGAAGGCTTCGCCGAGATCGCCGATTGGTTCGAGACCTTGGCTCGCGCCGAGAAGAGCCACGCTGGCCGCTTCGAACAGGGCCTCAACGCGCTCTGATCGATCCTGATCGCATCGGGCCCTTCGTCACTTGGTGACGGGGGGCCCGAGGCAGGAGTATCTCACCATGACCATCACGTACGACCCGAACCATCCGAAGTACCTGGACGAAAAAGACGTCCGTGATGAACTGACGCGCGTCTACGACCTGTGCCACGGCTGTCGTCTGTGCTTCAAGTACTGCACCGCGTTCCCCACGCTGTTCGATTTCATCGATCGCCACGACGACCAGGACGCCGGCAAGATGACGCCGGCCCAGCAGGACCAGGTCATCGACGAGTGCTTCCAGTGCAAGCTCTGCTACATCAACTGCCCGTACATCCCGGGTCAGAGCGAATGGGAGCTCGACTTCCCGCGCCTCATGTTGCGCGCCGATGCCATGCGGCATCACACCAAGCAGATCACGGCTCGTGATCGTCTGACCACCGACGTGATGGGTCGCACCGACCTCCTCGGCAAGGTTGCCACCGCCACCCCGGTCATGAACAAGATGATGGGGGCGAAGAACGGTTCGCTCGTCCGCAAGGTGATCGAGAAGACCGCCGGAGTCTCGAGCCAGCGTCTTCTTCCCCCGTTCGCACGTCAGCGCTTCACCACATGGTTCAAGCGTCGTCCGAAGTTGCGTCTGGGCAAGCGCCAGGGTCGCGTCGCCGTGTACCCCACCTGTCTCGTCGAGTACCAGGCCCCGGAAATCGGCCAGGACCTCGTGAAGGTGTACGAGCGCAACGGTGTCGAGTGCACGCTGGCCGACACCACCAAGTGCTGCGGCGCACCATTCCTGCACAGCGGCGACATCGATCAATTCAAGAAGGTCGCCGCCGAGAACGTGAAGGCATTGGCCGAAAGCGTGCGCAAGGGCAACGACATCGTCGTCCCGCAGCCCACCTGCGGCTACGTGCTGAAGAAGGACTACGTCGATTACATCGGCGGACCCGACGCCAAGTTGGTCTCCGAGCACACGTTCGACGCGGCCGAGTATCTCGTGAACCTGCACAAGGGCGAGGGCACGTCACTCGACACCGAGTTCAACGGTGACGTTCCCGAAACCATCACGTACCACACGCCGTGTCACCTGCGCGCGCAGAACATCGGTCTGAAGAGCCGTGACCTCATGAAGCTCACCGGCGCCAAGATCAAGTTGGTTCAGCAGTGCTCGGGTATCGACGGCATGTGGGGTCTGCGGGCCGAGAACGCCGAACTGTCGATTCCGATCGCCAAGAAGTTGGGCGACGAAATCATCAAGGCGGGCGGCGATGTCGTCACCGGCGACTGCCACCTGGCCAACACCGCCATCAACGAACAGACGGGCCGTGAACCATTGCACCCCTTGCAAGTGGTCGCACGTGCCTACGGAATCCCCCAGGAGTGATCCATGAAACTCACCCTCGACGACATCCTCGACGTGCGCGCGTACGAGCGCGAGCGTGATGCGTACCGACGCCGCATCATCGACCTGAAGTCGCGCCGTCGCCTGCCGCTCGGCACGTTCATCTCGCTCATCTTCGAGAACCGCGAGACGATTCGCTCGCAGATCCAGGAGATGGCACGGGCCGAACAGCTCACGACCGACGAAGAGATCCAGATCGAACTCGACATCTACAACTCGTTGATCCCCGGATCGGGTCGCCTGTGCGCCACCTTGTTCATCGAACTCACGAGCGACGATTCGATGCGCGAGTGGTTGCCACGTCTGGTGGGGATCGAGCGTTCGCTGGTGTTGCGCCTCGCTGATGGCCGCGAGATCCGTTCGTACCCCGAGGCTCAGCACGAGTCGCAACTCACCCGCACCGACATCACGTCGGCGGTCCACTATCTGCACTTCGACGTGACGCCCGAGGAAGCGGCCGAGCTCGAGGCCGGCGGGGCCACCCTCGTCTGCGATCACCCGGCCTACCGCGAAGAGATCGCGTTGAGCAGGGTGAACGTCACCGAATTGCTGTCTGACCTGCGGAACTGACCCTTTACAAGGTCGCCGACCCGGTCCTAGGGTTGCCCTCGGGGGGCAAGTCATGGACGTCGTATGGCGCGAATTGGGGGCATGCCGGGGTCTCGATCCCGAGGTGTTCTTTCCGGAGACCGAGGAAGACGCTGACGTCGCCAAGGACATCTGCCTCACCTGCGACGTGCGCATCGCTTGCCTCGAACACGCTCTGAACAGCCGCGAGAAGGTCGGTGTGTGGGGTGGCACCACCGAGCGCGAGCGTCGACGCATCATTCGCCAGCGGCGACGCACGGCTTAGAGCTCCAGGACCGCCCGTAACCTGACGGGGTGAGTACCGCGCTCGTCGACATCGGTGGCTGGCCGTCGATCATCACACGTCTGCTCGATCGCGAAGATCTGCCGGCGGCCCACGCCCGCGCGGCGATGGCCACCATCCTGGCCGGTGACGCGACGCCGGCGCAGTTGATCGGTTTCATCATCGCGTTGCGAGCCAAAGGTGAGACCCCCGAGGAGTTGTCCGGACTGCTCGATGCCGTTCTCGACGCCGCCGAGATCGTTCCGCTGTCCGACGAACTGCGCGACCGCGCGGTCGACATCGTGGGAACGGGCGGTGACCGCAGCCATTCCATCAACGTGAGCACGATGTCGGCACTCGTCGTGGCCGGTGCCGGTGTGCCGGTGTGCAAGCACGGAGCCCGAGCATCGTCGTCGAAGTGCGGAACCGCCGATGTGCTCGAAGCACTCGGAGTCGCCATCGAAGCGGATCCTGCCGTGGTGTTGAGGTGTGTCGAGGAAGCCGGAATGGGCTTCTGTCTCGCACCGCGTTACCACCCGGCCTTCCGGTTCGCAGCCGCGGCTCGTCGTGAAGTGGGTGTTCCCACGGTGTTCAACCTGCTCGGTCCCATGGCCAATCCGGGTCGTGTGCGCCGGCAGCTCATCGGTGTGGCCAATCCTCAGGTGGCCGAGCGCATGCTCGCGTCACTGCGTCTGCACGGCTCGATCTCGTCGTGGGTCGTTCACGGTGGTGGACTCGACGAACTCACGACCACCGGGACCTCGACGGTGCTCTCGTTGCGCGACGGTCAGGTTCGTTCGTTCACGGTCGATCCGGTGGCACTCGGATTGGCTCCGGCCATTCCCGACGAACTCGAGGGTGGTACGCCGGACGTCAACGCCGAGGCGGTGCGCCGTGTTCTCGCGGGCGACCATGGCGCGCATCGCAACATCGTCGTGTTGAACGCCGCGGCTGGTCTGGTCGTCGCCGAACGTGCTTCCGATCTTGCGGAAGGAATCGACATGGCCGCCGAGTCCATCGACTCCGGTGCAGCCGCACGGGTGCTCGAGCGTCTTGTCGAGGTCTCGAACCGTTGAGAGTGTCGGTGCCGGCCTCTTCGGCCAATCTCGGAGCCGGATTCGACGTGCTCGGTATGGCGCTCACCATTCCGGCCGAACTGGGCATCGTCGACGGTGACGTTCCGGACAAGGCGGAAATCGCTCGCGGTGCTCACCCGGCCGCGACCGCCTTCTCGTCGGCGGGTGGACGCGGGCAGGTCTGGGTACGCACGAGCATTCCGTCCGGGCGCGGTCTCGGGTTCTCCGGTGCCGTGCGCGTGGGAGCCATCGCACTGGCACTGCAGCAGTCGAGTTCCGACGACGTTCTGGCGACACGTCGTCACGAGATCTTCGAACGAGCCGCGGTACTCGAAGGTCACGGCGACAACGTGGCCGCCAGCACGTTCGGTGGAGTCGTGGTGGTCGCCGACGGTTCCGTGGGTCGCGTGCCGGTGGCTGTCGATCCGGCGATGGTTGTGTGGGTGCCCTCGTTCAAGACGAACACGTCCGAGAGCCGATCCACTCTGTCGTCGTCGGTGTCGCGTGTCGATGCGGTGTTCAACATCGGACGGTCCTCGTTGTTCGTCGCGGCCCTGGCGAGTGGCGACGTGGGATTACTCCGCGAGGCCACGAGAGATCGTCTGCATCAAGACGCCCGACTGGCTGCCGCTACTGCGAGCCGTGACGCACTCGACGCTGCACTGAGCACATCCGCATGGGCGGCTTGGTTGTCGGGTTCGGGTCCGACCGTGGCGGTGATGTGCGATCGAGCCGATGCCGAGCGCGTCAGCGCAGCATGGCCGAACGGTCGTTCCATGATCGTGAGTATCGACCAGGTCGGGGCGCACTGGCTGTGAGGTCGAGCCGACGCAGTGTCGGCAAGCCGCGAGCCGAGAGAGCCCATTCACCAGAACACTCGTCGATCACCACGTCGTCGGCGGTCTCGAGGTGGCGGGCCACGCACATCACTTCATCGGCCACGTGACGAGGTAGCGGAACGTCGAGCTGGGTCGGTTCGGGTGGGACCAGATGTTCGTCGAGCCCGAGCGGCGCATCGAACGACGAGAACAGGCGGTCGTCATGGCGTACGGCCGAGAGCACCCCACCGTCGAACACGATCTGGGCATCACCGAGTCGAACGGTGAGCACGTCGGCACGACGCAACGCGTCGATCGATCGCTGTCGTTGGAGTGCGGTGAGGAGTGCCTGCGCCCGATCTCGCATCTCGGCCGCCTCTTCGAAACGCTGGTTGGCGGCCAGGTTCACGATGCGCTCGTGCAACATGTCGATGAGTGCGTCGGGTGATTCGGTGAGCGCCGCCACGATGAAATCGACGATCGTGCGATAGGCGTCGCGATCGGCCTGGCCGGAACACGGGCACTGGGCCACACCGAGTTGAGCGGCCGAACACACGGGGGCATCGGGAGGGGCGACGTAGTTGCGCCCCATGCGGACGGTGCATCGACGCAGCGGCACCACCGACTCGATCGCTTCGATCACGAGTCGGGCCGATGTTCGGGTGGTGAACGGACCGAGATGCAGGCCGCGCTTGGCCGGATTCTTGGACACCACCAGGCGAGGCCACTCTTCGTCGGTGGTGAGCCGCACGTAGCAATAACGATCGACGTTGGTGCCGGCCCGGTTGTAGTGGGGAAGCAGACGTCCGATGAGTCGGAGTTCGAGTACGGCGGCCACCAGAGGATGCGGGGTCGGGATGCAGTGGATGGAATGGGTCTGGCGCAGCATCGAGCCGATCTTGCGACGCGACTCGGCGGTGCCGAAGTAACTGCGCACTCGCTGGCGAACGTTGCTGGCCTTGCCCACGTAGAGCGGCTTGCCGGCTGCATCGGCGAACACGTACACGCCCGAAGAGCGTGGCAGGTCTTCGGTGAGGCGAAGTTTCGCGGCCAACGGGTGAGTCTCGAGACGGGGAAGGCCGATGAGATCGTCGAGGCCCATGACTCCGAAGCCCGAGGCCCGCTCGATGAGGAAGTGCAAGAGGTCGGCCGTGGCCAACGCGTCGTCGAGCGCACGGTGACAGGGCTGATGGGCGAGGCGAAGTCGTGACGCGAGAGTGCCGAGTTTGCAGTCGGGCACTTCGTCGCGAACCAGACGACGGGCGAGTGGCACGGTGTCGATGACGCGATTGGTGAGTGGTTCGCGGTCGGCCGTGATGAGAGCGGCGTTCAGGAAGCCGACATCGAAGCGCGCGTTGTGGGCGACGAGGACCGAATCGCCGATGAAGTCGACGAGTGACGGCAACACGGCCTCGATGCGCGGAGCGGGCATGACCATGGCCTCGCTGATGCCGGTGAGGATCGTGATGTACGGCGGAATCGCCACACCCGGATTGATGAGCGTCTGGAACGTGCCGAGGCACTCGCCGCCCCGGTACTTCACGGCTCCGATCTCGGTGATGCGGTCGACACCGGCCGACCCGCCGGTGGTCTCGAGGTCGAGGATGCAGAAGGTGACGTCGGACAGCGGTGTTCCGATCTCGTCGAACGACTTCTGTCGCTGCCCCGGGGCCATTCGCCGAGTGTCCCCGAACAGGTGTTCTGTGTCAAGCACCATTACGCTCGCCCACGTGACGAACTACGAGGTCGGCGTACACGAGCTGGGCGATGGCTGCTTGGCCTATCTCCAACCCGACGGCAGTTGGGGATGGAGCAACGCGGGTCTGGTGGTGGGCGACGGTGCGTCGTTGCTGGTCGACACGTTGTTCGACCTGCGGCTCACTCAGCGGATGCTCGATTCGCTCGCACCGTTCACGCGAACCTCGCCCATTCGCTCGTTGGTCAACACCCATGCCAACGGTGATCACTGCTACGGCAATCAACTCGTGGACGGAGCCGAGATCATCTCGTCCACGACGGCCGCCCACGAGATGACAGAGGTTCCACCGGCGATGCTGGCCGCGCTCAATGCGGCACCGGGTGAAGTGGGCGAACTGTTCCGGAGCTTCTTCGGAGCGTTCGAGTTCTCCGACATCGACATGCGTTTTCCCGACCGCACGTTCGACGGTCGTCTCGAGATCGAAGTGGGTGGTCGGATCGTCGAACTCATCGAGGTCGGTCCGGCGCACACGCGCGGAGACGTCATCGCGTACGTGCCCGACGCGCGCACCGTGTACACCGGCGACATCTTGTTCATCGGTGGAACACCGATCGTGTGGGCCGGCCCGCTCTCGAATTGGGTCGCGGCGTGCGATCTCATGCTCGGCATGGACATCGACACCGTGGTGCCCGGACACGGTCCGCTCACCGACAAGGGCGGCATCGTCGAGGTGCGCGACTACCTCGCCTTCGTCGACCGCGAAGCGTCGACGCGATGCGCAGCCGGTGTCGACGCCTTCGAAGCGGCCCGCGACATCGCTCGTGCGATGGACGTTCCGTATTCGTCGTGGGGAGAGTTCGGCCGTATCGCGGTGAACGTGGAGACCGTGTACCGATCGGTCGACCCGGCGCATTCGACGCCCGACGTCGTCGAGCAGTTCAGGCGGATGGCCGCGATCGAGCGCGCGTCTTGATCGAACGTCGCACCGCGAGCACCCATCCCACCGCCACGCACACCGCGAAGATGATCCACTGGATCGCGTACGACAGATGAGAACCTTCGCTCAGTTCGGGTAGCGGAACCGACTGAAGCATCGGATCGTCAGCCGGAACGGAGGCCTGGGCGAGGAGTGCGACCGGCAGAAGTTCGGGCTCCACCTGGGTGGCCAGTCGATCGAGATCGAGCCGGAACATCTCGGTGAGTTCGCCGTCGGCTTCGCGGGCCTGGCCCGAACGGCGTTGCTCGCTACCGCGCAGAATTCCGCCCACAGTGACCGTTCCCGATGGCGGGGGTGGGGGAGTCTGGTCGAGGGCGACGAAGCCGCGGTTGATCGCGATGGCGCGACCATCGTCGAGAAGCAGTGGTGTGACCACGTTCAGACCGGCACGACCGCCCTGCGAGCGATTGAGGATCAGTATCTGTTCGTCGGCGAGGTACGTGCCGGTGGCCGTGGCCGCGCGCCAAGCCGACGACGACGGCTCCGAAACATCGAGCGTTAGGACGTCGACGGGCTCGAGCGTCGATCGGCTCCGAACGTCGGCGTTGAAGTCCTGTCGCTGATGGAGACGGTCGAACTGCCAGGCCGACAAGAAGGCCATCCCGACGATTCCGGCCAAACAGAGGAGGTGGAAACCGATCCAACGGGGGCGTAGGAGGAACCGGTACACATCGTGAACTGTATGGGGCGTGAACTGTCTGTGGCACTCTGAGGAAATGTCGCTTCCCGATTTCCACATACCGCACGCGGAGAAGATCGAGTGGATGATCGAGACGAGTGGCTGGGCGCTCGAGCCGGTGGGAGCCGATGTCGAGGCGCATCCGCCCCGGCCGGGCTATTCGTACACCATCGGCTTTCCCGAAAAGTTCGGCTTTCCCGAAGTGGTGATCTTCGGTCTCACGCCGGTGGCGACCAAGGGCATTCTCGATTTGGTGGCTCAGCAGTTGTCGGCCGGGGTCGAGATTCCGCTCGACGCTCCCATCGTGGGTTTGCTCGACAACGAGTTGCGGTGCGTGTTCGCGTCGGTCGACCTCGGCCAGTGGGGGTCGTATTTCTCGACGGGTATCGCCTGGCATCGAGGTGACGCCTTTCGCGTAGTGCAGTTGCTGTGGCCCGATCGACAAGGATGGTTGCCGTACGAAGACGGTTTCGACCATCGTGTTCGTTCGGCTCAACCGATGATCGGTCGCGAACCGCTGGCACACTGACGGCGTGGAACCTCTTCTCGTTTACGACGGCGACTGCGCGTTCTGTTCGAGTTCGGTTCGCTTCATCGAGCGGCGCGTGAAGCGCCATCCGCGTCTCGAGCCGTGGCAGCGACTCGACCTCGACGCGTTGGGGCTCACGGCCGAGCAGTGCGAGGCCGCAGTGCAGTGGGTGGGGGCCGATGGTCAGACGGCCTCTGGCCACGAGGCGGTCGGCCGTCTTCTGGTCCATGCCGGAGGCGCGTGGGGCCTGGTGGGTCGAACCATCCTTGCGCCGGGGGTTCGCTCGCTGGCCAAGGTGACGTACTCGTGGGTCGCCCGTCACCGTCATCGTCTGCCCGGCGGGACGCCCGAGTGCGGTCTTCCGGCGGCCGACAGGCAGAATTAGCCCGTGAGCGCATCCAGCCCGAATCCCCGCCTGGAATGGCAGAAGGCCTTCGAGGAGTCGCGTCTGCGCGACGTTCCGTTCCAGACCATGTCGGGCATCCCGCTCGAGCCGGTGTACGGCCCCGACGACGGTGAGTTCCCCGGCGCGTATCCGTACACACGCGGACCCTACGCATCGATGTATCGCTCGAAGTTGTGGACCATGCGCATGTTCGCCGGATTCGGAACTGCGATCGATACCAACTTGCGATTCAAGGAAATCATCCGCGCGGGTGGAGACGGATTGTCGACGGCGTTCGACATGCCCACTCTCCTGGGTCTCGATTCCGACGACCCGATGGCTCTCGGTGAAGTCGGACGCTGTGGCGTGGCCATCGACACGCTCGCCGACATGCGCGACTTGTTCTCCGGCATCGACCTGGGCAACATCACCACGTCGATGACCATCAACTCGCCCGCCGCCGTGCTGCTCGCGATGTTCGTGGCGCAGGCCGAGTCGGCGGGTGTTCCGCGCGCCAAGTTGGGCGGCACTCTTCAGAACGACATCTTGAAGGAGTACCAGGCGCAGAAGGA
>CAZELU010000050.1:0-13144 GCA_964513215.1 uncultured Bifidobacterium sp. | reverse complement strand
AGCTCACGCTGCGGCTCGGGGATATACGCATCAGCAGCAGCCATCAACTCCATGACCTTGTCCTGCCACGCCGCATCACCCTCAAGAGCCTTGAGAGCCGACACACGAACCACCGGCGCATCATCACCAGGGAACTCGTACTCGTTCAACAACTCACGAACCTCGAGCTCCACCAACTCGAGCAACTCCTCATCATCCACCATGTCCGACTTGTTCAAAGCCACCACGATGTACGGAACACCCACCTGACGCGCCAACAACACATGCTCACGCGTCTGCGGCATCGGACCATCAGTCGCCGCCACCACCAAAATCGCACCATCAACCTGAGCAGCACCCGTGATCATGTTCTTGATGTAGTCAGCGTGACCCGGCATATCAACGTGCGCATAATGCCGCTTCTCGGTCTCGTACTCGATATGAGCAATCGAAATCGTGATACCACGCGCCTTCTCCTCCGGCGCCTTATCGATCTGATCAAACGGCGTGTACTCCGCCAAACCCTTATCAGCCAACGTCCGCGAAATCGCCGCAGTCAACGTCGTCTTCCCATGGTCAATATGACCCATCGTCCCAATATTCACATGAGGCTTCGTACGCTCGAACTTCGCCTTCGACATGGTGGGTTATCTCTTTCTCTTGCGTCACCGACCTCTTGCGAGGCCGACTTTGTTTTGGTGGATCTGCTTGTGTAGCGGCGATCGGGATCGAACCGATGACCTTTCGATTATGAGCCGAATGCTCTGACCAACTGAGCTACGCCGCCAGGCGTACAGCCGGAGGGCTGCCGGTTGTTCCAACCCGTCACCGAGTGGTGAGCCCTCTGTGGGAATCGAACCCACGACCTTTTCCTTACCATGGAAACGCTCTGCCGACTGAGCTAAGAGGGCGCTGGAACGCGGGGGTTCCGCGAGCCGACTGAGCAGGCTACCTGCGCCTTCATCGGAAACGACCAGTAGGTTGAGCGCGTGGCCACTGCCCCGTCACCCGTCTCCATCCGACCCGCGGTGGCCGGGGATGCCGAGGCCATCCGGCAGATCTACAACTACGAGGTCGAGAACACCACGGCCACGATGGACCTGGTCCCGCGTTCGCTCGACGACCAGGTGGCCTGGCTCGGGGCCCGCAGCGGGGCCTTCGCCGCCCTGGTCGCGGTGCGTCCAGCCGGCCCGGGGGCCAGCGGTCTGCACGTGAACGGGCCCGACGAAGTGGTCGGCTTCGCCGCCCTCAGCCCCTACAAGGAGCGGGCGGCCTATCGGCCGACGGTCGAGGATTCGGTGTACGTGCGCCGTGACCTGGGCCGACACGGAATCGGCCGACTGCTCCTGGACGGGGTGTGCGACCTGGCCCGGTCGTCAGGGTTCCATTCGGTGATGGCCCGAATCGAGGCCTCGGGGTCGGCCAGTCGGGCGTTGCACGCGGCCTGTGGATTCCGCGAGGTGGGCATCGAGCACGAGGTGGGCCGGAAGTTCAACCGTTGGCTCGACGTCTGCCTCATGCAGAAGATGCTCTGACCAGGTCGACCCTTGGTGATCTGGGTGAAAAAGTCGCCGGATTCGACTGCTTTTTTCACCCAGATCCACGAAGGACTGGCCGCTTCATCTGGTGGGCCGAGAAGGATTCGAACCTCCGTAGGCAATGCCGGCAGATTTACAGTCTGCTCCCTTTGGCCGCTCGGGCATCGACCCATTGATGCGGGCGAAAGCGTACCGCCGGGCCCGGTTCCGAACCACCTCGTTACGATCTCGGCCATGCCTTCATTCGACATCGTCTCGGAAGTCGACCGCCAGGAAGTCCGCAACGCCATCGACCAGGCCCAGCGCGAGATCTCCACCCGGTTCGACTTCAAGAACACCAACTCGACGATCGAGCAGAAAGACCTGGCGATCACCCTCCACACCGTGAGCCAGGACCGACTCAACGCACTGAAGGTCGTCCTCGAGGAACGGCTCGTCAAGCGTGGCGTATCGCTGAAGGGTCTCGACTGGGGCAAGGTCGACGACGCGACGCAGAACACCGTGCGCCAGGTGGTCACCATCAAGGTCGGCATCTCGTCCGACAAGGCACGCGAGATCAACAAGATGATCAAGGAGAAGGGCCCGAAGGGTGTGAGCAGTCAGACCCAAGGTGAATCAGTGCGCGTCACGAGCAAGAAGCGCGACGATCTTCAAGCCGTGATGGCGATGTTGAAGGGTGCCGATCTCGGCATCCCGCTGCAGTTCAACAACTTCCGCGATTAGTTGGGGAACCAGACCGGCAAATGTGCCGGGGTTTCGCACCCATTCAGTCTTCGGTGGGAGATTCGGAGGCGCGGCGTTGCAGTTCGTTCACCACGCTCGCATCAGCCAACGTCGTGGTGTCCCCCAGGTTCCGACCCTCGGCCACATCTCGCAGCAACCGGCGCATGATCTTTCCACTGCGCGTCTTCGGAAGATCAGGCGTGAAGTAAATCGTTTTAGGCTTGGCGATCGCGCCGATCTCCTTGGCCACGTGATTGCGTAGATCGTTCTCGGTCGCTTCCGAACCGCCACGCAACGTCACGTAGGCGATGATCGCCTGGCCCGTCGTCGCGTCGTTCGCACCCACCACGGCAGCCTCGGCAACACTCGGATGCGACACCAACGCGCTCTCCACTTCGGTGGTGGAGATGCGGTGACCACTCACGTTCATCACGTCGTCGACGCGGCCGAGCAACCACAGGTAACCCTCGTCGTCGAGCTTGGCACCATCACCGGCGAAGTACCGATCGGAGAAACGACTCCAGTACGTCTCCTGATAGCGCTGCGGATCACCCCAGATTCCACGCAGCATTCCGGGCCACGGCCGAGTGAGCGTGAGATAGCCGCCGCCCTTCTCGATGCGCTGACCCGCATCGTCCACCACTTCTGCCGTCACACCCGGCAATGCGAACGTGGCCGAACCGGGCTTGAGGGTGGTCGCCCCCGGCAACGGACTGATCATGATGCCGCCCGTCTCGGTCTGCCACCACGTGTCGACCACCGGACACTTGCTGGCACCGATCGTGTCGCGATACCACATCCACGCTTCGGGGTTGATGGGCTCGCCCACCGAACCGAGCAGACGCAACGACGACAAGTCGTGCTTGGCCGGCTCTTGTGTTCCCCACTTCATGAACGTACGAATGGCCGTGGGTGCGGTGTAGAAGATCGTCACGCCGTACTTCGCGACGATCGACCACAAACGATCGTTGCCCGGATGGTTCGGCACACCCTCATAGATCACCTGTGTGGCCCCGTTGGAGAGCGGCCCGTACACGATGTAACTGTGGCCGGTGATCCAGCCCACATCGGCTGTGCACCAATACACATCGGTGTCGGGGTGCAGATCGAACACGTACTTGTGCGTGTACGTCACGTGAGTGAGATACCCACCGGTGGTGTGCATGATGCCCTTGGGCTTACCGGTGGTTCCCGACGTGTAGAGCAAGAACAGCAACTGCTCGGAATCCATCGGCTCGGCCGGGCAATCGGCCGATGCCCCCGCCATGAGCTCGTGGTACCACTGATCACGGCCGGGCTTCATGTTCACGTCGTTGCCACCGCGCTTCACCACCACCACGTGCTCGATCGACGGTGTGTTGGCCAACGCTTCGTCGGCTGCCGGCTTGAGGGCGAACACTTCACCACGTCGATAGCCACCGTCGGCAGTGATGAGCACCTTGGCTTCGGCATCGTTGATGCGATCGGCCAGAGCCTGCGACGAGAATCCGCCGAACACCACACTGTGCGCGGCGCCGATACGCGCGCACGCGAGCATCGCTACCACCGCTTCGGGGATCATCGGCAAGTAGATGTTGATCCGATCGCCCTTCTGGACGCCGAGACCCTTCAGAACATTGGCGAATGTCTGAACCTCGGCGAGCAACTGCGCGTACGTGATGGTGCGCGTGTCACCCGGCTCTCCCTCCCAATGAATGGCCACTTTGTCGCCCTTGCCGGCGAGCACGTGGCGATCGAGGCAGTTGTACGACACATTGAGCTTTCCGCCCACGAACCACTTGGCGTACGGAAGGTTCCACTCGCAGATGGTGCTCCACTCCTGATCCCAGTGCAGCAACTCACCGGCCTGCCGAGCCCAGAAGCCTTCGTCGTCACGCCGCGCCTCGTCGTACAAGAACGTTCCGGCCACCAGTGAGTTCTTCTGGAAATCGGCCGGCGGCGGGAACTTACGGTTCTCCAACAGCAGATCGTCGATGTTGTTCTCGGTGCTCATGGTTCCCCCAGCGAACGAGTTCGTCGACCGCGACTTTATGTCGTCACGCGCGACCCGCCCCGAGCCCGAGCCCGATCAGGACGATTGTCAGCCCCGCGAACGCTGAGCCCACTCGAGAACCGTGAACGATCCGAGCCCCCGCGGATCGAGCAGGGCTTCGGCTTCACTCACTCGACTGCGCATCTTCATGGCCCGCAGACCCGGGCGTGCCGCTTCGGCTTCCCACACCCGCTTGCCCTCGTCCACCAGTTCGTCGATCCCCCACCGCTTCAAGAACTGCTCCTGCGAACGAACCACGTCGGCCGCACGCACCATCGCCTCGAGTTGATCGATGCACACATCGGTGGTGATGTCCTGTCGGCCCACCTCGCGCAAGTAATGCGCACCGCGCTCGTGACCGGCGTACGTGCGCAACCACTCGCGCCACGGACGTGCCGCGAGCATGGCCGTGCGCGCCACCATGTAGTCGAACACCACGAGGCGGCCGTCGAGCCGCGACACCACGTCACCGACCCATTCACCCGCTCGTTGCTGCCACGGAACGCGCGCACCTTGCGGCGGGTTGGCCGGAAGTTCGAACGGTGGTGTTCCTTCGATCGGCTGCAGGACCTCGGTTCCTTCGGGAGTCACCCAGGCCTCGCGCCACTGGCCATCGTTCACCAAGAGACGAAAGGCGAGATTGTCGAGCAACTCGTTCGCGATCACGACACCGCGCAACAATCCCTCGGGCAACAACTCGCACGACGTCACACCGTCGGGATGAGTCGCGCGTTGAGTGGCCGCGCGCTCCACCGCTATGTAGCGGGAGGGGTCACCACCCAAGCAGCGCGGTTCGGCCGCGATCACCGAGCGCGCGAGCGTGCCCGGTCCGGCCCCTACTTCGAACACGCGGAAGTCGTCGGGCTCACCCATCTCGAACCACCAGGCGTCGAGTGCGCGCGCCAGCACGACACCGAACAGAGGACCCACCTCGGGTGAGGTGATGAAGTCGCCACGACGACCAGCTCGACCACCCGACGAGTAGAAACCGTTGGGCCCGTAGAGGGCCAGATGCATGAACTCGTCGAAACGACGAGCGTTCACGAACTCAGCGTCCGAAGGCGCCGACCAAGTCGGCGAGATCGCCGAAGCGGAGCACGGTTCCGGGCAGCACACCGAGCAGCAACGTGGCCGCACCGGTGATGGTGAGAGCGGCCACGAGTGACGTGGGTGTGGCCACCGCTCGTGTCTCGCCGTTGGGAGCCGGCTTCATCCAGACTTCGCGCATCACGTTGCCGTAGTAGCCGAAGGCGATCACCGAGTTGATGGCGCCGATCACCGCGATGCCGTACGCCCAACCGTTGCCGGCTTCGAGCACCGCGCGGAACGCGGCGAACTTGGCGATCCAGCCACCGAGCGGCGGAATGCCCGCCAACGATGCGAGGAAGATCGTCATGAGCACGCCGAGACCGGGCGCGTACGAGAACAATCCGCCGAAGCTGCTGATCTCACCACTGCGGGTGGTGCGCGACGCGGCGATCACGACGGCGAACATGCCGAGGTTCATCGCCGCGTACACCAGCAAGTACACGACAACGGCTTGCAGCGCCGGCCCGGCGGCATCGCCAGTTCCGGCCACCGCCAGCGGCATGAGAATGAAACCACCCTGGCTGATCGACGAGTACGCGAGCATGCGCACGATGTTCGACTGGCGCAGTGCCAGCAAGTTGCCGACCGTCATCGTGAGTGCGGCCAGCACCCAAAGGAACGGCTGCCACACGTCCTTGGCCTGCGGAACACCCACGTAGAGGATGGTCACCAAGGCGACGAAACCAGCAGCTTTGCTGGCCACCGACAAGAACGCGGTGACGGGAGTGGGAGCACCTTCGTACGTATCGGGTGCCCAGGTATGGAACGGAACCGCCGACACCTTGAAGGCGAAACCGACCACCACGAACACGATGGCCAACGCGTGCACTCCGCCGAAGTCACCCTCGACCGTGATCTGACGACCGATCTCCGACAACAACGTGGAGCCTGTGACACCGTAGAGAAGGCTCATGCCGTAGAGCATCACGGCCGAAGCGAACACGCCGAGGAGGTAGTACTTCACGCCGGCTTCGTTGCTCTTGCGGTCGCGCTTGCGCCACGCCGCGAGCATGTAAGCCGGAATGCTCAAGAACTCGAGGGCCACGAAGATGCTCACGAGATCGCGGCTCGACCCCATCATCACCATGCCGGTGAGCGATGTGAGCAGCAAGGTGTAGTACTCGCCTTGGTAATAGTCACCCTCTTCGACGTGGTTCTGCGAGAGCAGCACCACCACGTAGCCGGCGATCAAGAACAGGGCTTTGAGCGTGAGCGCGTATTCGTCGATCACGTACCGACCGTCGAACAGCGAGCGGGCGTCGGGGTCGGACACCGCCAGTGTGAGCACCGGGATGAGCGCACCGAGCAACACGAAACCGGTGAGGCTCGCCGTGATCCACTTCTTCGACTCGCTGACGAACAGGTCGACGAGGATGATGAGGCAGATACCCGCGGCGAGGACGATCTCGGGCGCAAGGGCGTGGTAGTCGATGGTCGGCGCCTGCCACGGCACTTGAGCGAGGATCGACGCGAGCACGGATCAGCCTCCGAAAGCCTTGAGGGCGACCGAGACGGCCGGATCGAAGATCTTGAACATCAACTGCGGATACACGCCGAACACCACGATGGCGATCAAGAAAGGCGTCCACGCGATCCACTCATAGGTGTTCACGTCGTGCAGATCGTCGTGTCCGTCGCCGTCGTGGCCGTGTCCGTGCGCATCATGACCGTGACCACCATGACCGCCACTGAATTCGGGCTTGGGTTCACCGAACGCGGTGCGCTGGAACAGCCACAGCAGGTACGCCGCGGCGAACACCGTTCCGAGGGCCGCGATCACCATGAACACGCGGAAGACCTCTTCGGACAATCCAGGTGCCGGCGAGTACGCGGCCAGGATGGCCGGGAACTCACCCCAGAAGCCGGCCAAGCCGGGCAGACCGAGTGACGCCATCGCGCAGAAGCCGAGGATCCAGCCCAACTTCGGGAGCTGCTTCAGCATTCCGCCGAGGCGAGCGATCTCGAGCGTGTGGTAACGCTCCTTCACGCTGCCGGCGATGAAGAAGAGCATGCCGGTGATGAGACCGTGCGCCACCATTCCGAACAGCGCCGCGTTGAAGCCCATCGGCGTGAGCGTGGAGATACCGAGCATCACGAAGCCCATGTGAGCCACCGACGAGAACGCGATGAGTCGCTTCATGTCGGTCTGGGCCAAGCATCCGAACGCGCCGTAGATGATGCCGATGACCGACAACAGACCGATCCAGGGAGCCCACTCGCGCGCACCCTCGGGGAGGATCGGAATCGCGATACGCACGAAACCGTAGGTACCGAGCTTCAGAAGAATGGCGGCCAGGATCACCGAACCCTGTGTGGGGGCCTGCGTGTGAGCGTCGGGCAACCACGTGTGGAACGGGAACATCGGAACCTTGACGGCGAAGCCCACGAACATTCCGGCGAAGATCCAGATCTGTGCCGACCGACCGAGCAGGCCTCCGTACTCGGCGAGCATCGGAATCGAGAACGACGGCTCGACACCCTCGGGCAGTGCACCGCGCACCTTGAAGAAGAGCGCGATGAACGCGACGAGCATGAGTGCCGATCCGAACATCGTGTAGAGGAAGAACTTGAGCGACGCGTACTGGCGCTGCTCGCCGCCCCACACACCGATCATGAAGTACATCGGCAGCAGAACCACTTCGAAGAAGACGAAGAAGAGGATGAGGTCCTGGGCGATGAAGGTTCCGGCCATACCCGTCTGGAGGATGAGCATGAGGCTGAGGAACGCCTTGGGATTGCCGGGCGACGGAATGTGGTTCCACGAATAGATCATCACGAGCACGGTGACGACCATCGACAAGATGTAGAGCGGAAGGCTCATGCCATCGAGGCCGATGGTGTAGTTGCTGGAAATGACCTTGATCCACTCGGCGTCAGCGAAGAACTGCAGCTTGTCGGCCTGGTCGAAGTCGAACTGCGTCAGCGTGTAGATACCGATCGCCAAGGTGGCGAGAGCGGTGATCAACGCCACCGACTTGTGCGACTGCTCGTCGGACTTGGGGATGAAGAGCATCACCACCACGCCGACCAAGGGCAAGAAGGTGCCGACGGTCAGCAGCCAGTTCTGGTCACGGAGTACTTCCATGCCGTATCTCCTCAGGTGTTCACAATGACGAGTACGAGAGCGCCGATGGCGGCCGCAGCGAACAGCAGCGCTCCGTATTGATTGACCTTGCCCGACTGGACGGGGCGCAACGCCCCACCCGTACCTCGGGCCGCGGCGCCCGAGCCGTTCACCGCGCCGTCGACGACGCGCTGATCGATGTTTCGGTATACCCAGCCGGCGGTGCGGCGTGAGATCTTGCCGGCACCGTTGACGATGCCGTCGATGACGTTCTGGTTGAACCAGTACGCGGCCCGTGCGATCGGATGGGCGACGGCACGAACGATGACCTTCTCGTAGAGAGCGTCGAGGTAGTACTTGTTGGCGAGGAACGTGTACCCGCCGCGCAGAACCGAACTGCGCTCGGTGAGACCGACCAAGCGGCGGTTACGGCGCGTGTAGTACTGCACGCAGAACATCCAGCTGGACACGAGGCCCAATGCCACGATCGCGAGCGAGAGTGCGGCCTTGCTCCACTTGAACTTCGCGTGGCTGACGGCCGGGAAGTAACAGACTTCGCCTTCGGCCGGCGCCTGATACGAACAACCCGCCTTCGCTCCGCCCTCTTCACCTTCGGAGGCGCGGGTGGAATCGAGTACGACGATCGCTTCACCCGGGCCCGACGCCTTCACCGGATCGGCCATCACGAAGGCCGGACTCGGCTCGACGTACTTCTTGAAGCGTTCCCAGCTGGCGCCGAACGGTACCGCGTTGGTGAATCCGGCGGTGAGGGCGAGGAACGCCAGGATCACCAACGGAATGGTGATGAGCTTGGGGCTCTCGTGCGGACCATGTGCACCGTGATCGTCGTGCGAATCGTGAGCACCGTGTGCGGCGTGCGCGTCGTGACCGTGATCGTCATGGGCATCGTGACCGTGATCGGTCGCGTGGCCCTCGTCGTGGTGTTCGCCGGCGGCGGCACCACGGGCCTCACCGAAGAACGTGAGGTAGGTAGCACGGGTCATGTACGCGGCGGTCAGGAACGCGCCGCTCAGGCCGACGATCATGAACGCCTGGTAGCCGTTGTGGCCCACGTTGTCGATGATCTCGTCCTTGGAGAAGAAGCCAGCCAGCGGGAACACACCGGCCAGGGCCAGCGTGGAGATGATCCACGTGGTCGCGGTGATGGGCATCTTCTTCGCCAAACCGCCCATGTCCTTCTTCATGTCGAACGAGTGGTGTGAACCGGAGTGGCTCACCGAACCCGCCGCCAAGAACAAACAAGCCTTGAAGAACGCGTGGGTGAAGATGTGGAACACCGCGGGCAACCAAGCGCCGGCACCGAGACCCATCATCATGTAGCCCAACTGCGACACCGTGGAGTACGCGAGAACCTTCTTGATGTCGCTCTGCACGAATGCGAGCAGAGCGGCGATCACGATGGTGATGCCGCCGATCAACACGATGAAGTTGATGCCGGTGTCACCGATTTGTAGTCCCTCCCAGAACACCGGGTAGAGGCGGGCCACCAGGAACACACCGGCCACCACCATGGTGCTCGAGTGCAACAGCGAACTGACCGGAGTCGGACCGGCCATGGCGTCGGGGAGCCACGTGTGCAACGGGAACTGACCCGACTTGCCGATGCAGGCGATGAACAACGCGACCGCGCCCCAGGTGAGCACGCTCTTGCTCGCTTCACCCGACATGGCCCAGGCCGACAGACCGCTGATGTTGAAACCGCTCACGCCGAGATTGGCTTGCGTCCAGTTGTTGGCGGCGAAGAACAGCGCACCGGTACCGATCAGCAGACCCATGTCGCCGACGCGCACGGTGAAGAACGCCTTGAGAGCGGCGCGAGCGTTGGCCTGATCTTCCCACCAGTGGCCGATGAGCATGAACGAGCAGAGGCCCATGATCTCCCAGCCGAGGATGAGCTGCACCATGTTGGGGGCGAGCACCATGCTGAGCATGCCGGCCGAGAAAAGAGTGAGCGCGGCGAAGAAGTGCGTGTAGCGGCGATCGCCCTTCAGGTACTCGAGCGAATAGATCTGCACGAGGGTGGAAATGAACGCCACGACCACCAGCAGTGTGAGCGCGAGACCGTCGATGTGCTGGCCGATTCCGAATTCGAAACCGCCGCTCTGCCACCAGGTCCATTCGCGAACGATCGGTCCGACGAACGGAGTCTTCTCGCCCGCGGCACGAGTGAGATGCGCGACACCACCTTCGGATGCGTCGTTGATCTTCTGGATCCACTGCCACGCGGCGCCGAGCGAGAGAACCAGCGAAGCCACCATCGAGGCCACGCCGAGCTCGCTCCCCTTCATGGGAAGGCGCTTGCCGAAGAAGATGATGAGTGCGAAGGCGACAGCCGGGATGATCGGGATGACCCAGGCGTGTTCGAGGAACCAGCCTGCCGAGTGGCTCATGGCCTGCGAAGTTTCAGCAGCCAGCATCGATCAGCCCTTCATGTCCGACAGCTCGTCGAGCGCGATGGTGCGCCGGTTGCGATAGATGAGAAGCACCATGGCCAGGCCCACGCCCACTTCGGCGGCGGCCACGGCGATGACGTACAGAGCGAACGTGTTGCCGTCGATCGACCCGAGGCGGGACGAGAAGGCGAGCAAGTTGAGGTTGACCGAGTTGAGGATGAGCTCGATCGACATGAGGACCATCACGGCGTTCTTGCGCGCGAGCACGCCGTACACGCCGATGCAGAACAGGACGGCGCCGAGCAGAAGGAATTGAACGGTCAGCATGTGAGCCCCTTCAGTCCTTGCGCGCCAGGACGATCGCGCCGATCACGGCGACGAGGAGGACGAAAGACAGCGCCCAGAAGGGCAGCAGGTACGGACCGAAGATGTCGTCGGACAGCACCTGGATCGGGACCTGGGTCTGCTCGTCGGGGTTGGGCAGACGCTCGTCACCGAATCCGTCGATGAGAACCCAGGTGATGACACCGAACATGAGCAACGACACCGGAACGGCGATGCCCCAGTTCTTGTTGTTGAGATCGGCTTCGGCGCCGATCTTGGCGCGGGTGAGCATGGTTCCGAACAAGAACAACACCATCACGGCGCCCACGTACACGAGCACCTGGGTGATGGCCACGAACTCGGCCGACAACAAGAGGTACTGCGCGGCCGCACCCGACAGAACGATCACGAGCCACAGTGCGGCGTGCACCACGTTCTTCACGGTGACCACCCGCAGGGCAGCGACGATCATCAACAACGCGATGATGCCGAAACCGATGTTCTGGGCCACGAGAAGGTCGGCGGCGACCATCACTTCTTGCCCTTCTTCTCGGCGCCCGCTTCGAGGGCCGGTGCCTCGGGAACGGTCTCCATCCACTCACCCAACTTGTTCTTGTCGTGCAGCAAGTCGGCGATGTGCGGTTCGGAGTACTCGTACTCGGGGCTCCAGAACAGCGCGTCGAACGGGCACACCTCGACGCAGATGCCGCAGTACATGCAGAGCGCGTAGTCGATGTCGAAGCGGTCGAGCTTGTTGACCTGACGAGGCTTGCCACCGGCGCGACGCGGCGGCGCGAGTTCTTTGTGACCCTCGATGTAGATGCACCAGTCGGGGCACGAGCGAGCGCACAGCATGCACGATGTGCAGTTGTCTTCGCGCAGCGCGATGACACCGCGGGCGCGGATGGGCGGCGCCTCTTTCTCGTGGGGATACTGGATGGTGTTGGACCCCTTGGTTGTGGTTCGCACCAAGGTGTTCAGCGTGACGCCGAGACCTTTGACCAGACCGGGAAGCTTGGGCATCAGAACGCCACCTTCAGGATGGCCGTCACCATGATGTTGACGAGCGAGACGGGAACGAGAACCTTCCAGGCGAAGCGCTGCAGTTGATCTTCGCGGAATCGCGGGTAGCTGAATCGCACCCACATGATGATGAAGGCGAGCAACATCATCTTGGTGACCATGATGAGCGGGCCCACCACGTTCATCCAGTCGTCGACCGAGTCGATGGTGCTCCAGTCGAACCAGGCGAACGGGATGCCCCAGCCTCCGAGGAACAGAACCGATGCGATGAGCGCGAAGACGCCCGCCGTCGCGAACTCGGCGATGAAGAACGTGAGGAATCGGAAGCCGGAGTACTCGGTCATGTAGCCCGACACGAGTTCGGATTCGGCGATCGGCATGTCGAACGGCGTCTGCGTGAGTTCGGCCTGCACCGCGATCATGAAGATGATGAAACCGACGAACTGGGTGAGGATGTACGGGTTGCCCAGTCCGTCCCAGCCGAAGATGGAGCCGGCGTTCTGCGCCACCACGATCTGCTGCAGGTTCATGGTTCCGGCCTGAATGATCACGCCGATCACGGCCAGCACCATCGGCAATTCGTACGCGATGAGCTGACCGGCGGCACGCAGACCACCGAGCAGCGAATACTTGTTGGCGCTGGCCCAACCGGCGATGAGGATGCCGAGCACGCTCACCGACGACACTGCGAGCATGTAGAACACACCCGCTTCGAAGTTGGTGAACCAGGCGTCGGGACCGAACGGCACCACGGCCACGAGCAAGAACGTGGACACCAAGACCACGAGCGGAGCGATCTTGAAGATGAACCGATCGGCACGTTCGGGAGTGATGTCTTCTTTCTGCAGCCACTTGCCGACTTCGGCGACCAACTGCAGCGAACCGTACGGACCGGCCTCCATGGGGCCGAGACGGCTCTGCATGAACGACATCATCTTGAACAGGAACACGTACACGA
>CAZELU010000049.1:0-13315 GCA_964513215.1 uncultured Bifidobacterium sp. | reverse complement strand
GCGGCCGAGCACACAATTGGTGTGACCCAAGTGGTGAACGGCGGACCCGAGGGAACCGTCGTGTATCACCTGCAGGTTGCGAGCGGACGGGCCTCGTTCGGACCCGGCGCGGCCGACCCCGAAGACGTGCGCTTCGAACAGGATTGGGACACTGCGGTTGCCGTCGCCACCGATGCGCTCAACGCGCAGCAAGCGTTCATCACCGGACGAATTCGGCTCTTCGGCGATCAACAGAAATTGCAGGCGAGTACGCCGGTATTCGCGGCACTCGATGCCGTCTTCGGCACCGTGCGAGTGCGCACCGACTACCGCTGAGAACTCAGCGCCTCACCGAGGTGCCGGATTTGGTGGTCTCCACCATCCACCCGGCTGCCTGCAGTTCGGCTCGCAACGCATCGGCCGTCGCGAAATCCTTGGCCGCCCGGGCCGCATCGAGGGCCGCCGCCTTGGCCGCCACGTCGGCGGGAACGTCGCTCGCTTGCTTGAGCTCGAGCCCGAACGCGGCGCAGATCTCACGCGCCGCCTGAACCAACCCGGGCCCGGACGCGTCACCAGCGTCGATCGCGGCGTTGGCCTGACGCACGGTGTCGAACAGCAGCGCCGTCGCGGCCGGCGTGTCGAGATCGTCGTCCATCCGTTCGCGGAACGACGCCAACACCCTCGCGTCGGCATCACCGATCACCGATGCCGTGCGCGCGGCGAACGAATCGAGCCCGGCCAGCGCGCTCACGGCCGCGTCGATGTTGTCCTGACCCACCCGCACCGGACTGCGGTAATGCGTCTGAAGTAACACCATGCGGTACGCCCGCGGGTCGTACTTGTCCATGAGGTCGAGCAGATTGGCCACGTTGCCGAGGCTCTTCGACATCTTCTCGCCCTCGGCGTCGACGACGAAGCCGTTGTGCATCCAGTGATTGGCGAACTCTTTGCCGAGCGCCACCGCCTGCGCGCGCTCGTTCTCGTGGTGCGGGAACTTGAGGTCCATTCCGCCGCAATGCAGATCGAAACCCTCGCCCAACAACTCGAGGCTCATCACGACGCACTCGCTGTGCCAACCCGGACGGCCGTCACCCCACGGCGACGACCACGAGGGCTCACCGGGCTTGGAGAATTTCCACAACGCGAAGTCGGCCGGATGCTTCTTGTTGCTCGCACCGAAGACCTCACGATCGCCGCCGCCAGCGAGTAAATCGTCGAGGCTCTGATTGGCCAGCAACCCGTAGTCGGCCACCGACTGCACGCTCAGATACACGCCGTCCTCGGTGACGTACGCGCGGTCGAGACCGATCAGATCGCCGATCATGCGCACCATGTGATCGACGTATTCGGTCGCGTGCGGAACGTCGGTGGGTCGCGACACGTTCAACTTCTCCATCGCCTGGAACCACACCGACTCGCACTTGTGGGTGATCTCCTGCCACGGGCGGCTCTCGCGATTGGCGCGATCGATGATCTTGTCGTCGATGTCGGTGATGTTCGACACGAGCCGAACCTTCAGGCCCGACCACTCGAGATATCGACGAAGGATGTCGTACACCAACGTGGCGCGACCGTGGCCGAGATGCGGCGGCCCGTACACGGTGGGGCCGCACAGGTAGATACCGACTTCACCCGGCTTGCGCAGACGCAGTTCGCGCACCTCGGCGGTGGCGCTGTCGTAGAGCCGGAACATGGAGTCCCAGCCTACGCGGGCCTAGCCTGGTGACTCATGGCCGATATCCCCGAGAAGCCCTCCCTCGACGGCATCGAAGCCACGTGGATCTCGGCGTGGGACGCCGAAGGCACCTACCACTTCGACCGCTCGGCCACCCGCGAGCGCGTCTACGCGATCGACACTCCCCCGCCCACCGTCAGCGGTTCGCTGCACATGGGCCACGTGTTCTCGTACACGCACACCGACACCATCGCGCGTTTCCACCGCATGCGCGGCCAGTCGGTTTTCTATCCCATGGGATGGGACGACAACGGTCTGCCCACCGAACGTCGTGTGCAGAACTTCTTCGGCGTTCGTTGCGATCCGAATGTCGCCTACCAACCCGGGTTCCAGCCGCCATTCCGTGGCGATCCGCCCAAGGATCATCAGGCGATTTCCATCTCGCGCCCCAACTTCATCGAGTTGTGCGAAGAACTCACGCACGAAGACGAGAAGGTGTTCGAAGATCTCTTCCGACGCCTCGGTCTGTCGGTCGACTGGAGTTTCCTCTACGCGACCATCGACGAGAACAGTCGTCGTGCGAGTCAACGCGCGTTCCTGCGCAACCTCGCCCGTGGCGAGGCATACACGCAAGAGGCGCCCACGTTGTGGGACATCGACTTCAAGACCGCCGTCGCCCAGGCCGAACTCGAAGACCGCGAACGTCCCGGTGCGTATCACCAGGTCGCTTTCGAGCGCACCGACGGCAGCGGTTCCGTCGTCATCGACACCACGCGTCCGGTTCTGATCGCGGCCTGCGTCGCGTTGGTGGCTCACCCCGACGACGAGCGCTACCAGCCTCTCTTCGGCAAGACCGTCCGCACCCCGCTCTACGGCGTCGAGGTTCCGGTGGTCGCCCATCCGTTGGCCCAGATCGACAAGGGCACCGGTATCGCCATGATCTGTACGTTCGGCGACACCACCGACGTCACGTGGTGGCGTGAACTGAATCTGCCCACGCGCGCGATCATCGGGCGCGACGGCCGCATCATCGCCACTCCTCCGCCCGGACTCGATTCGGCCGACGGCCAGAAGGCGTACGCCGACATCGCCGGTCTCTACGTCAATCAGGCCCAGAACAAAGTGGTGGAGATGTTGCGCGCCAGCGGTGCGATGCTCGGCGAACCGCGCCCCATCACACACCCGGTGAAGTTCTTCGAGAAGGGCGACCGCCCGCTCGAGATCGTCACCAGTCGTCAGTGGTACATCCGCAACGGCGGACGCGGTGCCGAGTTGCGCAGCGCACTGCTCGGTCGGGGCGATCAACTCGTGTGGCATCCCGATCACATGCGCCATCGCTACGCCAACTGGGTGGAAGGCCTCAACGGCGACTGGCTCATCAGCCGCCAGCGTTACTTCGGTGTGCCGATTCCGGTGTGGTACCCGGTCGACGGCAACGGCGAAACCGACTACGACCACCCGATCCTCCCGAGCGAAGACACGTTGCCCATCGACCCATCCACCGACGTGCCGCCCGGTTACACCTCGGCACAACGCGACGTGCCCGGAGGTTTCACCGGCGACCCCGACGTGATGGACACGTGGGCCACGTCGTCGTTGTCACCTCAGATCGCCGCGAAGTGGGAGACCGACCCCGACTTGTTCGCGCGCGTGTTCCCCATGGATCTTCGTCCGCAGGGTCACGACATCATCCGAACGTGGCTGTTCAGCACCGTCGTACGCGCGCACTTCGAACACGACTCGTTGCCATGGTCGAACACGGCGCTTTCGGGTTGGATTCTCGATCCCGACCGCAAGAAGATGTCGAAGTCGAAGGGCAACGTGGTCACACCGCTCGACCTCTTCGACAAATTCGGCTCCGATGCCGTCCGTTACTGGGCCGCTTCGGCTCGCCCCGGTGTCGACACCGCGTTCAGCGAAGAGCAGATGAAAGTTGGTCGCAAGCTGGCCACCAAGTTGCTCAACGCGAGCAAGTTCGTGTTGTCGTTCGGCGAGCCGCCGGCAGGAGCCGCACCCACTGCCGTGCTCGATCGCGCGATGCTCGGCCGCTTGGCCGACACCGTGAACGAAGCCACCGATGCGTTCGAGTCGTACGACTACGCCCGCGCACTCGAGCGCACCGAAGCGTTGTTCTGGTGGTTCTGCGACGACTACGTCGAACTCGTGAAGGGTCGTGCCTACGGAGTGCAAGGCCCCGAAGCCGCCGCATCGGCGCAGGCGTCACTGCGTATGGCCCTCTCGGCTCTGCAGCGCCTGCTCGCACCGTTCATCCCGTTCGCCACCGAAGAGGTGTGGCGCTGGTGGCAGAGCGGCTCGGTTCACCGTGCCGCGTGGCCGTCGAACGACGAAATCATCGGTGCGGGCGACTCGACAGTGCTCGCACCCATCAGTGAAACGCTCGCGCAAATTCGTCGCGCCAAGACCGAGGCCAAGTCGTCGCAGAAGACTCCGGTGGCCTCTGCAGTGGTCACGGCATCCACCGCCGATCTCACCGCGATTCGTTCGGCTGAAGCCGATCTCACCGAGGCCGGCAGCGTGCAGTCGTGGTCATACATCACCGACGATTCGGCGGCGACTCCGCAGGTGAGCGTCGAACTCGCCGCCGACACACCGTCGTGATCGGTCTCTCCTCGAGCGGCCAGGTAGTTTGACACTCTTGTGAACGACCAGTCGCACCCACGCCGTCGCACGTGGCCTCAGCGCATCGTTCTGGTGGTCAACATCATCGTGATCATCGCCTGCTTCGGCACGGCCGCAATCATCTACTACGGCAACGAGAAAGCCAACGATCGCAAAGTCGTGAGCCTGGTCGGGTCGACCACGAAACTCACCGTTCCGCCCGCCACTGCCGCCGACGGAACACCCAGCACCGACCCCGATGTCACCTTGGTGGCCGGTCCGGTCGACATGTCGGCCCGCAACTTCCTCATCACCGGCAGCGACAACGGCGCCTGCGTCGATCCCGATTCGCCGTACGCATCGGCCTTCGGCAATCGCAACGGTTTGGGCGAACGAGCCGACACCATCATGATCCTGCGGCTCGATCCCACCACCAACGCCGGTGCGGTGCTCTCGTTCCCGCGTGACCTCTGGGTGAAGATCGCCGGCAAGAAGTCGCGCTCGCGTATCAACAGTGCGTTCAACCGCGACGATCCGAACACGCTCGTGCTCACCATCTGGGAGAACTTCGGCATCCCGGTCGACCACTACGTGAACGTCGACTTCTGCGCGTTCAAGAAGATCGTCGACGCCGTTGGTGGAGTGCGGGTTCCGTTCGCCACGCCGATTCGCGACCGTAACACCGGTCTCAACATCGAGAACGCAGGCTGCCATCGCTTCGACGGCGAGGAGGGTCTCGCCTACGTGCGGTCGCGCAAGTTGTTCTATTACGACAGCGACTCGCAATCGTGGAAACAGGATCCGGCCGCCGATCGCGGTCGCATCTCGCGCCAACAGGATTTCTTGCGCCGTGCTCTGCAGAAGGCTCTCGACGTGGGTGCCGGTAGCCCCACCGTCGCCAAAGATCTCATCGACGCGGCACTCGAGTTCGTGATCCTCGACGATCAACTCACACCAGGCAAACTCCTCGAACTCGCCCAAGCCATGCGCAATCTCGATCCGGCCACGCTGAAGACGTATCAGGTGGAGGGCCAGGGCAAGTTGATCAACGGACAATCGGTGATCGAGCCCAAGTTGGAGACCGACATGATGGAAGGTGTGCTCTCGGTGTTCCAGGGCAAGGCCCGCCTGGTGGACGCCCCCGAACAACTGGTGGAAGCGCCGACTCCTGAAACCTCGGCACCGACGAGCACCACGCGACCGAGCGGGTCGTCGACCACCGCGGTTGCCGGTACCACCACCACGTTGCCGCCCGTGTTCGTGGAATCGAACTCGGTGGGCGTGTTGCCCACCGACGATCCGGCCTGCCGCTAGTCGCCGAGCACGGTCTGCAACGCGGCCGGGACATCACTCGGTCCGTCGATCACCGCGATACGGGCTCCGATACGCGCCGCCAGCACACGTGCTTCGGCGTCGTCGTCGGCGGGCGCCAGAATCACCACTTCGTCGAGTGAACGAGCGGCCGCCTCCACGTCACCTTCCACCGTGGCGCGGCAATCACTCAACACCACCGTGATCCGTCGTCCGGCACGCGAACGCGACAACTGCTCACCCGCGGTGCGCAGCGCACCGGCCAAGTCGGTGGTACCGAATCCGCGTAACGCCAACACGTCGTTGACAACCGCCTCACCCGCTTTCACCGACTCTTGGCTCTTGGGCACCACCACGTCCTTTCCGAACGCGACCACGCTGTAATCGGCCGGACTCCGCCAGGCCACAGCCGCCGCCGCCATGGCCGAGGTCGCCAACGGCTTGCCGCCCATCGAGCCACTGCGATCGACGAGCAGGCTGATGGCTGTACCGGGCTTCACCCACGAACGCACCTTCAACTGCTCGGGGTCGATGGCCTCATCAGCCGCGCGGGCTTCCACGATTGCGCTCATCGACGCATCGAGATCGATGTCGCCGGCATCGGGCCGATACGGCAACGTGGCCATCTTGCCGATACCGCGCGGGCGCACCGGGCCGCGGCGCGACACGTCAAGGAACAGACGACCGGCGAGACGCTTGGCCAGATCGCGCAACTTCTGATCGGTCGCACCGGTGAGATCGGCCAACAACGCGAGCATCGCGTCGGGATCGTCCTGGAGGCCCTCTTCCACGGCCGCTTCGTCGAGCTCACCCACTTCGGGCGACACCTGTTCGAACTGCGGATTGCGCGCGAGTTCGCGGCGCGACAGCGTTCGCTTCGACGCATCGGCCACCGCTTGATCGGCGGCCGCGCCTTCTTGCGCTAGTGAGTCGCCCCCGTCGGGGCGCTCGCTTTTCCCCCGAGCCCGTTCTGGCTGGGCGCGAACACCTCACCCCACAACTCGGTGATGATGTCGTCGGCGGTGCGTTGCGCACCTTCACGCACACGAACACGACCCGAGAGCGACACGAGCGCGGCGTCGAGTGACACGCTCTGGTCGTCGACCGTGGAGCCGCGCACGTCGGCGAGCGACGACGCCACGGCAGCCATGTCGATGGCTCCACGCACCGACGAACCCACGCGCAGTTCGGCGTGCGAGCGCGTGCGGCGAACGAGTTCGACCACTTTGGCCAGCCAGGCATCGGAAACCGACACGGCACGAGCGGCGATGTTGCGTTCGTCGTCGGCCGATTGGTACCCCATCGACACGCGGCACACGCGGTCGTACACCGCACCCGAGATGCGCGCGGTGCCGACGGCGTCGAACGGATTCATCGCGGCCACCAAGCGGAATCCGCGCGCCGCCTCCACGCGTCCGTAACGCGGCACGTTGATCTCACCCTCGCTCATCACGGTGATGAGAACGTTGAGCGTCTCTTCCGGGATGCGGTTGATCTCTTCCACGTACAAGAGCGACCCGTCGCGCAATGCGGTGACGAGTGGTCCGTCCACGAACACATCGGGCTCGTACCCCTCGTTCAGAACGCGCGCCGGATCGAAGTGACCCACCAGGCGCGCGGGCGTCAGTTCGGCGTTGCCTTCCACGAACACGAATCCGATACCGAGCCCTTCGGCCACGGCGCGCAACAGTGTGCTCTTGCCGGTGCCGGGGGGACCCTCGAGCAGAACGTGTCGATCGGCGTCGAGCGCCGCGACCACGAGTTCGACCTCCCGACGACGACCGACGACGGACTTGTCGAGTGATTGAAGGAGCGCTTGGCGCGACGACGGCATGAAACGTCAGGCGTTGACGATCACGCCGCGGATGTTGGTGCCGACGCGCATCGCCTCGTACCCCTCGTTGATCTGATCGAGCGAGTAGGTCTTGGTGATGAGTTCGTCGAGCTTCAACTGACCGGCGCGATACATGTCGAGCAGTGCCGGAATGTCGGCGCGCGGATTGAGCGAACCGAAGATGGTTCCCTTGATCTCCTTGTTCCACATGGCCAACTGGAAGAGGTTGACCGACGCGGTCTCGGACGTCATGGGTGAAATGGCGGTGACGACGCAGGTGCCGCCCTTGCCGGTGAGCTGCATGGCCTCGCCGAGCATCTCGCCGTAGAGAACCCCGGGCGTCATGATGACGCGGTCGGCCATCTGGCCGTAGGTCATCTCCATCACCGGCATGATGGCTTCGGCCATCGATGCGTACGTGTGGGTGGCTCCGAACTCCATGGCCTTCTCACGCTTGAACTCGAGCGGGTCGACCGCGATGATGCGCTTGGCGCCAGCCATGCGCGCACCCTGCACCGCGTTCATTCCGATACCGCCGCAACCAACCACGATCACGGTGTCACCGGCCTGAGTGCCGGCGCGGTTGGCGGCCGAGCCCCAACCCGTGGCCACACCACACGACACGAGTGCCACGCACTCGAGCGGGATGTCTTTCTCCACCTTGATGATGGAGTTCTCGGCCACGCACGCGTATTCGCTGAAGGTTCCGAGCTTGGCCATGAGCGTGACGGGCTGACCCTTCACGAAATGACGGTGTGTTCCGTCGGTGATCATGCCGCCGATGAACGTGCCCGCTCCGTTGTCGCACAGGTTCTGACGACCCGTCGAGCAGTAGCGGCAGCGGCCGCAGGAGGGTACGAACGACGCCGACACGTGATCGCCCGGCTGAACGGTGGTGACACCAGGGCCCACTTCCACCACGACACCAGCGCCTTCGTGGCCACCGATCACCGGGAAGAAGTCGGAGATGCCCATCATCTCGAGCATTTCCTTGGGCGGGACCATGTCGCCGGTGACGAGGTGTTCGTCGGAGTGACACAGGCCCGCAGCGCGCCAGTGCACGAGCACTTCGCCGGCCTTGGGCGGATGCACTTCGATCTCTTCGATCGACCACGGCTGATTGAGCCCCCAGAGAACAGCGGCTCGAGACTTGCGGACCTGCGACATGGAACACCCCCGAACTCAGCGCCCCGGACGGGGCGACGAACCCGACGCTACTCCCCTGTCTGACCGTCTCCGAAAGCCGGGAAACCGGCCCGCCCGAAGGCGATGCACCTCAGGAGTAGACGAGCACTCCGCGGATGTTCTCGCCCTTGCGCATGGCCTCGTAGCCGTCGTTGATGCCCTCGAGCGGATAGGTGCGGGTGACGAGTCCGTCGAGGTCGAGCTGACCTTCGCGGTACAGGCCAGCCAACTTCGGGATGTCGGCGCGCGGGTTGCCCGAGCCGAACAGCGAACCGACGACCTGCTTCTCCATGAGCGTCACGTCGAGCAAGTTGATGTTGGCCGACATCTCGAGTGCCGGGTGGATGTTGGTGACGACCACTCGGCCACGCTTGCTCGCCAACGCCATCGCTTCGGCGAGAACCTTGCCGTCGCCGACGCCCATGGTCATGATCACCTTGTTGGCCATCGTGCCCCAGGTGATCTCCTGCAGGAGACCGACCGCTTCGGTCATGGACGACGCGGTGTGGGTGGCGCCGAACTCCATGGCCTTCTCGCGCTTGAACTCGATGGGGTCGATCGCGACGATGCGCTTCGCGCCGGCGAGACGCGCGCCCTGAATCGCGTTGGCGCCGATTCCGCCCACGCCCACGACCACCACGGTGTCACCGGGCTTCGACTGTGCGGCGTACACCGCTGAGCCCCAACCGGTGACCACACCGCAACCGAGCAAGCACATCTTGTCGAGCGGCAGGTCGGGGTCGACCTTGATGCAACTGGCTTCGTTCACCACGGTGTGATGCGCGAACGTGCCGAGCAAGCACATGAGGCTCAGGTCTTGGCCGCGTGCGTGGTGACGCGACGTGCCGTCGGTGATCTGGCGGCCGATGCCCATGAGCGCACCGAGGTCGCACAGGTTCTGATGACCGGTTGAGCAACTCGGGCAACGACCACACGACGGGATGAAACCGAACACGACGTGATCGCCGGGCGCGAGCCAACTCACACCGGGACCGACTTCTTTCACGATGCCGGCACCCTCGTGGCCACCGATGATCGGCGGAGCGAACGGCAAGTCACCGGTCACGAGGTGCTCGTCGGAGTGGCACATTCCCGATGCCTTCAACTCGACCAGCACTTCTCCGGCCTTGGGTGCGTCGAGTTCGATCTCTTCGACGCTCCAGGGCTTGCCCACTTCCCACAACACGGCGGCCTTGGTCTTCATGACTCCCCATTCGCTCGGGTGGCCGACCCCCGGCCACGCACTCCGAAAGGTACTCCTCGCCGAGGTCGGGGTACGCTTCGGACATGGACAGCACCACCGCCCCCACGGCCCCGATCGATTCGACGACATCGACCAGTACGGCCACCAGCGAGTCCGCGCCCGACACCTCCGTCGCCCCCGCCGTCACCGACGAACTCCTCATCGAAGAGATCTCGATCGACGGGATGTGCGGCGTCTACTGATCGCCAACCCATGGCCGTCGCCCTCGACACGGCGCTCGAACTGCACCCTCAGGTCGCCGTCCGGCCCGAGCCGTTCGGGGCCCTCGCCTACCACTACGGCAATCGCCGCCTGATCTTCTTGAAGCACCCCGACGTGGTGTCGGTGGTCAACAACTTGGCCGCACACGACTCGCTGCAATCCACCCTCGACGCGTGCGGCGTCGCGCCCGAGCGCTGGCCGTCGTTCGTCACCGCACTCTCGTCACTCGAATCATCGGAGATCGTCCGTGAGCGCACTCGTTGAACAGTTGAAGGGCGGCCTCGACGCGCCCATCTGCCTCACGTGGGAGCTCACCTACGCGTGCAACCTGCAGTGCGTTCACTGCTTGTCGTCGAGCGGTCAACGCGATCCGCGCGAACTCTCGACCGCCGAGGCCAAGCGTGTTCTCGACGAACTGCGCGACCTCCAGGTGTTCTACATCAACATCGGCGGCGGCGAGCCGATGGTCCGTCGCGACTTCTTCGAGTTGGTCGAGTACTCGGTGAACAGCGGCATCGGCGTGAAGTTCTCCACCAACGGCGCGTTCATCGACACCGAGAAGGCGCGACGACTGGCCGCCATGGACTACCTCGACATCCAGATCAGTCTCGATGGTGTCGACGAGGCAACCAACGACGCGGTGCGCGGTGCCGGTTCGTATCGCATGGCCCGTACTGCAATGGACAACTTGGCCGCCGCTGGTTTCGGACCGTTCAAGATCTCGGTAGTGGTCACTCGCCACAACGTTCCACAACTCGATCGGTTCAAGGCGCTGGCCGATTCGTACGGCGCTCAGTTGCGCATCACACGTCTGCGTCCCGCGGGCCGCGGCGCTGACTCGTGGCACGAGCTGCATCCGACGTTGGGTCAGCAGCGCGAGATCTACGACTGGTTGATGAAGGCCGGCGACAACGTTCTCACCGGCGATTCGTTCTTCCACCTCAACGCACTCGGTGATCCGCTGCCGGGCCTGAACATGTGCGGCGCCGGTCGTGTGGTGTGCCTCATCGACCCCATCGGCGATGTGTACGCCTGCCCGTTCGTGATTCACGACGAGTTCAAGGCCGGCAACGTGCGAGACGACGGCGGGTTCTCACGCGTGTGGAAGCAGAGCGACTTGTTCCGCTCGCTGCGCGAGCCGCAGTCGGCCGGCGCCTGTGCGTCGTGTGGCGCCTACGACGCCTGTCAGGGTGGATGCATGGCGGCCAAGTTCTTCACGGGTCTGCCGCTCGACGGCCCCGACCCTGAGTGCGTCGGCGGCGAAGGCGAACACGCACTGGCCGGTGTGGCTCTCGGATCCGCGCCGAAGCCGAGCCAGGATCACTCGCAGCCGGTGCGCCTTTCCCGCAAACCGATCACCGTTTCCTGATGCGCCTGGTCGAGTCGCTGCCGATCGGCGCGCGCACTGCGCCCAGCCGTGTGATGTTCGGCCCGCACGTGACCAACCTGGGCGACGACGACCGCTCGTTCACCGATCGTCACGTCGCGTACTACGAACGGCGTGCGCGCGGTGGCGCGGGCATCATCGTCACCGAAGGCGCAAGTGTTCACGCCAGTGACTGGCCGTACGAGCGCGCGCCGCTCGCCGAGCGATGTGGCGACGGTTGGCAACGCATCGCCACGGCCTGTCAGCCACATGGCGCGCTCGTGCTCGCATCGCTCGATCACGCTGGTGGTCAGGGCTCGTCGGCCTACTCACAACTTCCGCTCTGGGCGCCGTCGCGCGTACCCGAGGTGAACACGCGCGAAGTTCCGAAGTGGATGGAAGAGGCCGACATCGCCGCGGTGATCGACGGTTTCGCCCGGGCCGCGCGGCTCGCTGTCGAGTCGGGGCTCGATGGTGTGGAGATCAACGCCGGCCAGCACTCTCTTGTTCGCCAGTTCATGTCGGGTCTCACCAATCATCGCGGTGATCGCTGGGGTTCCGATCGACTCGAGTTCGCGCGCGAGGTGATTCGCGCGGTGCGCGGTGCGGTTGGTTCGGGCCTCGTCGGATTGCGTCTGTCGTGCGACGAACTCGCACCGTGGGCCGGCATCACACCCGAGATGGCACCCGGCATCGCCGCCGACTTGTGTGCGCTCGGCGTCGACTACGTGGTGGTGGTGCGGGGTGCGATCTTCTCGGCCGAGAAGACACGGCCCGACTTCCACGAACCCACCGGCTTCAACATCGACGTGTGCCGAGCGGTGCGCGCCGCGGTGCCTCCGTCGACCGCCGTGTTCCTACAGGGTTCGGTGGTCGATCCGGGACAGGCCGAGTGGGCCATCGGAGACGGCGTGTGCGACGGCGTCGAGATGACTCGCGCGCAGATCGCCGACGCCGAACTCGTGAGCAAGGTACGCCGTGGCGATTCTGATCGTGTGCGGCCGTGCATCCGATGCAACCAGACGTGTCAGGTTCGTGATGCGCGCAATCCGATCGTGTCGTGTGTCGGTGATCCGTCATCGGGTCACGAGACGCGCGATCCGCAGTGGGATGCGGCGGCGTCCGTGTCGCGCCGCGTGCTCGTGGTGGGTGCCGGTCCGGCCGGACTCGAAGCCGCGCGCGTGGCGGCAGTTCGCGGGCACGAAGTCACGGTGGTCGAATCCGGGACGGTGGGCGGTGTCGCTTCAGCCGCCGGACCCGGTGGCCCGCTGGTCGAGTGGCTCGTTCGCGAATGCGAGCGCACCGGTGTGCAGATTCGTGTTGGTGTCGCATCCGACGAATGGTCGCGTCTCGCCCCGCAACACGAGATCGTGATCCAAGCCAATGGTTCACGTCGGGGCGACCCCGATTACACCGTGAGCGCTGGTTCGGTGGTGCACGACATCGCGGACGTACGCCGTGGCCGCGTCGCGCTTCCCAGTTCGGGCCGTGTCGCAATCATCGACCCGATCGGTGGACCGATTGCGGTGGCGTTGGCCGAAGAACTCGGCGACCGCGCCGTTCTGATCACACCCGACAACATCGCCGGCAACGAGTTGTCACGCACCGGCGATCTCGCGCCCGCCAACGTTCGTCTCGCGCAGCGCGGTGTCACGGTCGAGAAGCGCAGCATGGTGCGATCGGTCGACCCGCACGCCGAAGGTACGAGTGTGCGCCTTCAGGATCGGTTCTCGGGCGACGTTCGCACGATCCACGTCGCCGCGGTCGTCGATGCAGGTTTCCGCCTCCCCGCCGATCCGCTGCCGATCGAGCGAGTGGTGAGTGCTGGCGATTGCGTAGCGCCGCGCACGCTGTACGAAGCCGTGCTCGAGGGTCGCCGCG
>CAZELU010000048.1:12091-13609 GCA_964513215.1 uncultured Bifidobacterium sp. | reverse complement strand
GCTGCACCGGCGACGTGCGCTGCCGCGATTGATGTGCCCTCGTCATTCCCGTAGGTCGGCACCGCCGACACGGTCGCACCAGTGTTCGACGTGGTCAACACACCACCGGCGTGTGATCCACCGGGAGCTGACACGTCGATGCCGTATCCCCAGTTCGAGTAGGGAGCGCGCAGACCGTCACGACCCGTGGCACCGACCGCGATCACACCGTTGCAGTTCGCAGGGGCGAAACCCGCCACGTTCGAGTTCGCGTTACCGGCCGCCGCAATCACGACCGCGCCACGACCGATCGCTCCGTCAATCGCTGACTGCAACGACCGCGGACAGATCGTTTCCACCGTGAACGACAGATTGATCACGTTCGATGGGGTCGCATTGACCGGAACACCGTCCACATCGCCGCCAGCCGCCCAAGTGATAGCTGCGGCGATATCGGACAACAAACCACCGCGCCACGACAAGGCGCGAATCGGCTGAATCTTCGCTCCCGGCGCCACACCGGTGATTCCAGTCGCATTTGACTGCGCAGCGATCACACCGGCCGTTCCGGTGCCGTGCCACGACGAATCACGTATTGGAGCCACCCTCCGCCAATCACCTGGGTCGGTCGGATCGGCGTCACGACCAAGCCCTCCGAATCTCGCTTGGTCGATGTAGTCACCGTCGAAGGCGACCGGTGCACCACCCTGTTCACGAGACGCCGCCAATTGCTCCGGGTTCGACACGAAGTCGAAACCAGCCACGAGTTGCGAGTCGAGATCGGGATGCGAGGTGACACCGGTGTCGATCACCGCGACTGTCGAACCAGCTCCCGTACCAGACGCCCACGCCTCAGTCATCGAGCTCGCACCAGATCCCACACCGATACCGAAGGTGTCCCACAAGTTCCATTGCGACGTCGACCACTCCGCGTCACTGGGCACCGCTACTGGCTGAGCGTTGTCGTTCGTCGCGGTGAACACGAACTGATCGGGCTCGGCCCACTCCACATCGGAGCGGTCTTCGAGATCATCAGCCACCTGCTCGGCCTCGTCCACCGACACCGCCTCGGCGAACTCGACCAACACGACGTCGTCCGAAACGACGTCGGTCACCACAAGGTCGTTGTCGAGTCCCCACGGACCTCCCGGATCAACCGTGTCACCAACGTCGACCGGATCAGTGAACTTGACGATCAGCCCTGCGACTTCGCCCTCGACGCCCGTCGTCGGAGTCGCACGCACCTCGTCACTAGCTGGACCGGCACCGTGTGGGCCCACGGCGTACACCACGAAACTCGCCTCGACACCATTCGGCAAACCGGAGATCTCCACCTCACGCTGTGACACCGGTACCGACACCGTGCGCAGGTCACTGCGCACATCGATGACGTACTCGACGACTTCAGCATCCGCCACGTTGATCGGCGCCTGCCACGACAACACCACCGAGTTCAATCCCGCAACTGCCGTCACACTTCGAACGACACCTGGACACTCACCAACAACGGAATCCGAACCGGAGTCACTCGGAGACGAC
>CAZELU010000048.1:10152-11991 GCA_964513215.1 uncultured Bifidobacterium sp. | reverse complement strand
AGACGACTCGGGCGTCGAGGTGGAATCTGGTACCGACGTGTCCGGGGCTATGGCCTCGGCATCTGTCGAAGGCGGAACCACCGACACCTCAGTCGATGGAACCTCACTGCCCGGACCAGTCGTCTCGGGTGCCTCGACCACATCTTGACGACTGACGACACTCTCCGATTCGAACCGACTCGGATCGCACTCGTCGGGTAGACCCGGTGACACAGACGGTACGGGTTCCGCACCGATCGGTGACTCGAAATACACGGGAACACTCAGCCCCAGAACCACGAGAAGGGTTGACCACTTGAACCCTCTCCGATGGGTCAGTGGCTGGAACATAACTTCCTACTTTAGTGACGTCATGCTGGTACTTCACCAGGGCGATCGGCCTGGACGGGCGGGATTCGACCCACCAACGTCATCGACCGACGTCACAGCCCAGAGCACTCAGAAGAGCGCCCCGTGCGCCACCGACATCGAGGTCGGTGACGACGTCGATCGATGAAGTCCGGTCGGGCTCGCCGCGGACTCGGCCGTCAGTCTCGACCACCACGCTCATCGGCGTCACGGTGAACAGGCCCGGCTCGGCCGCAACGAGCAATGTCAACGGATCGTGAGCCCAACTCCGATCGTTCGGCATTCCTTCGCGACGAGTCGACAACCAGTGCCAGAACGTTCGCGCCTGATCAGCCATCAACGACCCGATCGGATGCACTGCGGCAATCTTCTCCATGTCGTGTCGATCGATTGCGACGCGCAAGGTCTGGTCGAGAGGGACGATCGTGATGGGGACCCCCGAGTGAACGACGATCTCGGTCGCCACGACGTCGGAGGCAACGTTGTGCTCGGGCCAGCCCCACTGGAACTCTCCGCCCATCACGAACAGTCGTCGAACGTTTCGTGCGAACGTCGGATCGCGCCGGACAGCCGTCGCGATGTTGGTGAGCGGTCCGATCGCGAGAATCTCCAAGGTCCCCGGATCATCGGACGCCGCTTCGATGAGCACATCGACCGCGTCACCGGTTCGAAATCGCGCTTGGTCGATGCCTGGAACTCCGACACCTTCGTGGCCCGCCCACAACACCTCTTTGCCGCTCAGCGTCCGTTCACATCCGCGATACACGGGGACATCGAGCCCCATCGACGCCAACACGGCGGAGGCCATGCGGGCACGCACGTCGGTGTCGCCGTACACCACGGTGACGGCCTCGAGATCGAACTCGCCGAGGGCAGGCATCATCGCAAGAGTCCAGAGATCGTCCACGTCGGTTCCGATGTCGGTATCGATCACGAGGCGACGAGTCACTCGATCATCCTTCCTCACTCGGGTCGTCGAACCGCACTCGCGGAATACCATCGACTCCATGTCAGGTACTCCGTCCACCGACCCGTGGTATCGCACCCCTTTGCGCTGGCTACTCGGCGCGGCTCTCATCGGTGCCGGCATCGCCCACCTCACCACTCAGCGCACCGAGTTCCAGGCTCAGGTCCCGAGTTGGTTCCCACTCGACGAAGATCTCGTCGTGGTGGTGTCCGGAGTCGTCGAGATCGTGCTCGGCGCGACGTTGATCGTCCTCCGTCGCCATCGAGTGCTGGTCGGGACGATCGTTGCGGCGTTCTTCGTCGCGATCTTTCCCGGCAACATCGCACAGTGGAGCGAGGGTGTCGATGCATTCGGCCTCGACACCGACACCGAGCGGTTCGTTCGACTCTTCTTCCAGCCGGTACTCGTGGTGTGGGCACTGGCCGCCACCGGAGCCTGGCGCGCGTACCGAGCCCGGCGCTGACCGACGGGCGAACCACACGAAAATGAAGTGAGGGCCAGCCGGAAGGCTGGCCCTCACTTCA
>CAZELU010000048.1:0-10052 GCA_964513215.1 uncultured Bifidobacterium sp. | reverse complement strand
GGCCCTCACTTCAATTGGTGGCGGGGAGGGGATTTGAACCCCTGACCTTCGGGTTATGAGCCCGACGAGCTACCTGGCTGCTCCACCCCGCGGTGACTCGTTCAGCCTAGGGGTCGCCGGGGTCGGCTCCAACGCCCCGATCAGGACATGTCTCCGCGCTCGCGCGGAATCAGCCAATCGAGGACGTCGAGCAGTTTCTCGCTCAGACGCTTGGACGCCATCGACAAGTTGGCATTGAACTGATCGGCCGTCGCCGTCGGATGGTCGACCAGATCGGTGATCGCCTTCAGCGCCAAGAACGGAACCGACATCTGCTCGCACACGTACGCAACCGCCGCCGCTTCCATGTCTTTCACCGCGGCGCCCGACGCAGAGATCATCAGACGATCGTCGTCGTTCTCGTCGAGCGAGTTGCTGGTGGTCACGATGCCGGCTTTCAAACCGAGCGTCGCGGCCATTTGGCGGGCCGGCAGAACTGGGTACGCGCCGATTCCGTATTCGCGGAATCCCTCCAGCGCGATTCGTCGATCGTGATGCACGACACAACCGTCGCTCACGTACACATCGCCGATCGCACCACCGGCGCGCTCCCATCCCCCAGCGGTGCCGGCCGAGATCACCACGTCAGGCCGAAATCGATCGATGGCCACATAGGTGCTCAATGCAGCCGGCTCGGTTCCGATCGAGTCGACACCGAATCGGCGGTCGCGCCCGTTCAACGCGATGAGAATCTCGGACCGGTGCCGCGTCGCCGTGAACCAGCGCACCACCAACGGAGCCACACCCGTGGCCGCTTCGGCCGAGAGCGCAGTGAGCACCGGAGATGCCTCGGCACTCATGGCCATCACGACCGCGATGCGCTTCATGTGCCGATCGTAGAGCCCCGGTCCGGGTGCGAACGGCGACTACCTTTCATACGAATGGGACTCTTCGGACGTTCAAAGAAGGCCAGACAAGCCGAGCTCGATGCGGTGCGCGCACAGATCGCCGCCATCAGCGATCAAGTCCAGACTCTCGTTCGCAGCGAAACCACGCAACGCGAGCAACTCGAGGCTCTTCTCGCCCGTCTCAACGGGCTCGACGCGCGCATCGTCCAAGTGGGCCACGAGGTCACCCACCAACTCGGCGAGTTGTCGGGCGACATCGACACGCTCTCTGCGCGTTCGAACCAACTGGCTTCCGACATGGGCGAATTGACCGCGCTGCCGCAGATGGTCGACGGCGTGAAGAGCGATCAGGCACGGCTCGCCAACGAGCAAGCCCGCTACGAGATCGCCTTCCGCCAAGATCTAGCCGAGATCGTCGAGATGCTCACCAAGCGCCGTTCGGCCTGACGAACCTCACGCACCCAGCAGGGTGAGAGCCCGCGAGATTCGCTGCTGCGCCTCGCCAACCTTCTCTTGGTAGAGGCCGAGATCACCATCGCGCAGAGCCTCGTCGGCCTCGTCGAACAGAGCCTCAGCTTCTTCGAGCAACACGACCGGATCGTCCGATGTCGCTCCCGGCGTGGTCGGAGTCGTGGAACCACCAGTTGAGCCCCCTGAAGTGGAGCCCGACGTGGAACCAGACGTGTCGGTTCCTGTATCGGCACCGTCGTCGGCCTGACCCGAACCGTCGTCGAACACCTCACCGAGGTCGACATCGGCCTGCGGGAACAAACGGTTGATCGCATCCGACAAGGTGTCGCCAATCACCGAGCGACCGTCGTACCAAGCGAGCACTCGACGTACGAACACCTGCTTCGAACCCGGATCGTCGGGGCGCACATAGAGCGGGCGCACCCACACCAACCCGTCACCCACTGGGAAGAACTGCAACTGACCGAACACCACACGAGAACCACGCTGGTCGAGCAAGGTGATGACCGGAGCGATTTCGGTGTCGCTCTGCAATTCGGCGGCAACCGTGGCCGGTCCTTCCGGCAACGACCCGTCGATGCGATACACCGTGAGTTGACCGTACGTCTCGGGTTCGCTCGACACGACCATCACCGCGCGGAGTTCCTTACGGGCGTCATCGGACGAGAACGGAACGAACGGGCGCAACAACGAGAACTGCGAGCTGTCGCGATCGGGTGCATGGAAGAACGTGTAATACGGCTCGAAGCGATTCACGTTGGCGTCGGCCACGTCACCGGTGTTGGCCTGGCTGGCCTCATCCACCAGTGCGACTCCGGCTGCTGTGTTCGACACCTCGGGCTCGCGCGGAGCGGCCTGCGCCACACTCCAGGCCGCGTCACGGTTGAAGAATTGATCGGCATCGGCGAACTGATAACGGCCGTACAGGTTGGTCTGAACACGGAACAGATCTTCGGGGTAGCGGAAGTGCTGACGCAGTTGGTCGGGCACCTGATCGCCAGCGGTGAACAGACCCGGATACGCCTTCGACCACGCGCGGATGATCGGGTCGGTCGGATCGATCACGTAGAGCGTGACGTCGCCCGAGTACGCATCGATCACGGCCTTCACGCTGTTGCGGACGTAATTGAAGTTGTGATTGAGGCCCGATCCAGGTGTGAGTTGATCGGTGTTGGCCTTCTGCGCGTACGGGTACCGGGAGGTGGTGGTGAATGCGTCGATGACCCACTTGACGTCGCCGTCGACGACCACCGGGTACGGATCGGCATCGAGATGTAGGAACGGCGCCAACTTCGTGACTCGATCACGAACGTCGCGCACGTGGAGCAGACGCGAGTCGGTCTTGATCAGACTCGAACCGAACAAGTTGAACTCGCCGAAGTGCACGGCCATCGCAACGCGGCGAATCGAGGAGTTGAGTCGGATACCACCCTCGCCTGCATATTCTTCGGGCTCGGTACCCGGACAGGCCTGCTCGACCTGATCGGTGTTGACGATCGCGTACCCCGGTTGCTGAGTACCCACGTACAACTGCGGACGATCGACGTCGATCGGGGCGTAAATGGGACGGCCGTCGCTCGTGATGCGACTGGCCGAAGCGGCCACCACACCACAACCGTGGGTGTAGATGAGATGGCGCGACACCCACGTCTTGTTGGGGATTCCGGCCGAGTTGAGTTCGCGAGCCGCCACGAGCGTCTGCTGCACGCGACCGTCGATCTCGTAGCGGTCGACGTCGAGGTCGTTGATCGAATAGAACGCCAGCTGACCTTCGTCGAGCGAGAAGCGGTCGCGCATCTCGGTCACGTCGAGCAAACGGGCATCGGCCAAGGCGGCCGAATCGTTGACGACTTCCTCGGTCGACACGTCGCCGAACGAGACGGCCACGGTCTGCACCTTGTCGAGACCCATCGCCACCTGGGTGGCGTCGATGTTGCGCTCGATGTAGGGCCGTTCACGAGTGGTGACGTTCGGTTGCACCACGAAGCGCTGAATGACGGCTGGGTACACCGCGCCAGCGATCACGGCCACCAACGCCCACAACGCCATCGACAACAGCGGAAGTCGCCATCCGCCCCAGCGCAAGCCGGCGAGGAACAACGCCGCCACGAGAAGGCTCACGAGAATCAGCAAGTTGATGGCCGGCAGTTGTGCCTTCACATCGGTGTAGGTGGCTCCCTGCACCACACCACGCGTGGAGACGGTGAGTTCGAAGCGCTGCAACCAGTAGTCGACGGCCTTGATGGCGGCCAGCAATGCGAACATCACACTGAGTTGAATACGAGCACCACGGGCGACTCGTTCGCCCGGCGTCTGCACGCGAATCGAACCGTTCAAGAAGTGAAGGATCGCCGACAAGATCACGATGAACACGAGGGCGGCGAAGGCCCAGTCGATCACGTACGTGAGGAACGGCAGACGGAACACGTAGAACCCGACATCGACTCCGAACTGCGGATCGTCGGTACCGAAACTCTGCGAGTTACGGAAGAGCAACCACGACTGCCACTGGCTGGTGGCCGGCAGACCGACCAGCAAGCCGAACACGATCGACACCGCAATACGCAGTAAACGCGAACGACGACCGATGATCTGGCGATACCGCTCGACGACTTCTCGCTCGGGCCCGGTGGGCAAATCCTTCGGGGCGAGTCGCTCGGCCAGCGTCAGGCTGAACAGACAGACGACGGCGAACGCGGCGCTGAACATCGCACCGAGCAGAACCTTCGCCCACAGCGAATCCCAGAACACGCTGCTCTGGTCGACCGAGTCGAACCACAAAGCGTCGACGTAGAAACTGGCCAGCTGTCGCGCCGAGAGCACGAGCAACAACAGGATCGCCGCAACGACGATGAGGATGATCCGCCCGCGCGACACCCAACGGGGTCGGCCGGTCGATGACGACCGGCGGCGCGGACCACGGGGAAGGTCCGAGGGGATGCGCACACGCGCAGGCTAGTTGCGCACAGGAACAAGTGCACAGCGGCAGCCCGCATGTGCCGGTGCGTGAGTGTGACCTGTGGGGAACGCATCGCCTCCACAAATTGCACCCGCCAACGAATTGTCTTCGGCATCGGGGCAACCCGGACCAGCCGGATCGAACTTCCAGCACACGTTCATGTCGGGTGTGAGCGCCGACAGCGCGCCGCGACCGAAAGCGGTGTACGCGATGTCATCGATGTGCTCGTCGACGATCTGGTTCTTCCACTCGCGATACACCGAACGCACGAGCGACGACAGCTCAGCGTTGCTCCCACCGGCCTGCGAGATCGAACGGCTCAGCCGTTCGCGCAACGGTTCGACGAAGGCCGTGATGATCGCCTCGTCGACGGCCTTCAATTGCGGAGCCACCATCTCGGCCAACGCCTTGTCGGACGGAACCGAACCACTGGTGTGAATCGAGCGCGCCCCCGCGATGGCGGCTGACTTCACCGATGCCGACAACGCCGTGCAGAACCGCTTGGTGTGATCGGACTTGGGCCCGACGATCGCGTCGAGTGTCTTGACGACAGCGCGACCACGGAGAATGTCGAGTACTTCGTTTTGCTCATCGGCCAGAACTCGCTTGATCTTGCGACCCATCGTCAACACGAGCGGCACCAGGATTTCGTCGCGCGATTCGAACGTGGTGACCGAATCAGCCAGATCGTCGAGCTTGGGCGACGGGGTCACCGCCTTCGGAGTCGCCTTCGGAGTTGCCTTCGGAGCCTCCTCGACGGTTTCCGTCGTGGCCGACGCGCCGGACTTGCTGTTGGCCTCCTTGGCCACCGACTCGGCGCTGGCGCGACGCAACTTGGCGAAGATGTCGTCGACCGGAACGGCTGGACGGGCCGCCGACTTCACCGGTTCGGTGTGGGCCGGCTCGGCCGGAGTCGGTTCGGTCTTGCCGAACAACTGAACGACGTTCGACGGCTTGGGAGTCTCGACGACGGGTTCGACCACCGGTGCGGGCGTTTCCACAGCAACGGTTTCTTCGACCGTGTCGATCTCTTCAGCCGTATCGATCATCTCGACAACGGGTGTGTCGACGACCACCGAGTGCACTTCTTCCATCTCGGCGACAGTCAACGAGGCCGTGGGGTTGTCGATGCTCGGGTGACGCACCACGACGTGCTCGTGCACCTGCGTGTCGGCATCGTCGCGATCCTGGTCGTAGAACTGCGTCGGTATCGGACGACGCATCGACTCGTGCATCTCGTCGGCCTGCACCACGATCGGGACCGGTCCGGTGGTGTTGGCCAGATTCACGAACTCCGACGGCTCGTCGCCCGCGTCGGCGAGGTCGCGCAACACGTCGTCGGTCGCGATCCGTGCGCGCTCGAACGACTGCACCAAACGGTCACGGCCGTGAATGAGATCCTCGATCTGTTCGCGGGCGAGTTCGCGTCGGCGGGCCACATCGGCCAGCACGCGCTCGCGATATGCGCGCGCTTCTTCCACCATGTCGCGGCCCTGCTGCTTGGCCATGAGGATTTCGGCCTCGGCGTCGGAGGCGGCGTCCTGTCGGCGGCGGGCCGCCTCGAGTTCGGCTTCTTCGCGGATTCGGGCGGCGTCTTCGGTGGCGTCGCGGAGCAGGCGCTGGGCGGTTTCTTCGGCCCGGGCCCGGATCTTGCCGGCGGCTTCGCGGGCGGCCTGGATGATGCGGGCGGTCTCTTCGCCCAGCATTTCGGTGATCGCGTCGTCGTCGAGCTCGGCCGGGATGAACGGTGAGCCCTCCGGACGGTTGGCCACTTCACGCTCGAGGAATCGCTCGCGCTCCTGGAGGCGCGACAACTCGGCGGCGACCATGCGTAGGAAGTCGCGGACCTCGGTCGGGTCGAATCCGCGGCGACTGGTCGGGAACGAGGCCCCGGCAACGGCGGCCGGGGACGACGGATCAGGGCGCGAAAATGAAATAGCCACGGATCAAGGGTACGGAATACCTGTGGACAAGGGGTGGCAATCGCCGGATCGTCCCAGCGTCAGCCGCGTGTGACGGGTTCGCCGCCCCATCGCTCGAGCGCAGCGAGCGCCTCGGCGAGAGTCGACACGGTTGCGATCTCCACCGACGCGCCCACCGCACGGCGCGCCGCTTCGACATCGGCCGGGTCCTGTCCGGCCGGAACGATGAAGTAACGCGCACCCGAGCGCTGCACCGCGATGGCCTTCTGAACGAGCGCGCCGATCGGACCCACCGAGCCGTCCTCGGCGATCGTGCCGGTGAGGGCTACTCCCCCGGGCGGAGACAATTCGCCCGGGGACAACTCGTCGATGAGCGCCACCGTGAACGCCAAACCGGCCGAGGGTCCGCCGATCTCGTCGGTGTCTATGCCGATCTCGAAGGGCAACTTCACCGTGCGTGTGTCACGGGCGTTGAAACCGATGATCGTGCGTTTCGGGTCGTCCGGGCTGGCCATGAGTTCGACCTTCACCGTGCGCACTTCGTCGGCCGGGGCATCGAACGGACGCACCACGAGACGAATTTCGTCGCCGGGCTCGGCATCGGCCAACGCCTTCGACAGATCAGTCACCACGTCGATGTCGATCGCGTCGTCGGCCGATCCGGTCTCGTCAGCGGTGAGGTCGACCTTCACGATCGTGTCGCCCACCGACAGCACACGGCAGGCGCGAAGTTCGGGAGCATCCTCCGGGCAGAGTGCCGGGTCGAAGCCGCCCACCTGAGCCGGACCCATGTCGAACGACGCATCGAGTCCGAGATAGTCGAGTGCAACGAACGACGCGATCTCCTTGGCCGTCGACATCGCGCCGAGTTGGATCGTGCGGTTGACGTCGGGATTGCAGTCGCCGAATCGCTGCTCACACGTCTGCACGTCGACGTACGGGTCGATCCAACCCATGAACGACTGGAGTGGAGCGAGCTCACTACCCAGAGCGGTCACGAAACGAACGCTGCGATTCGGCTCGAAGACACCCACGCCGTCGGTTGCACCATCGATCGAGAGGCGGGGAGCCACCAACTTGGCCCGACCCGGCGCGGTTTCGAAGCGCTGCATCGGCCACACCATCGCCCCGATCACGACGATCATCACGAGAAAGGCCAAAGTGGCGAATGGAACGCCCCACACCGGACGAGTAGTCCCGGCTACTTTGTCGTTTCGAGTGTCACTCACTGATCTCACCGTTCGTGTCGCCGCGATTGCTGCCTTCGCCTTGCTGGCGTTGATCGCGGTCGGCTGGAGACAGCCTGCCAGACATCGTGCGCGGAGCCACCGCACCGACGCGACGACGTCGCATCGATCGACTCGTTCAACGACGCACGGCGTCGATGAGCCCGCCGTCGCCCTGGGTGATGATGTGAAACAACGAGTGTTACGTGTCACCGCGCTCGGCGGGATCGCCCTCGTGGCCAGTGCCGTGGTGGCCACCATCGTCTCGGTCGCGTTGGCCTGGCTCGTCACCAACATCATCGATCGGCTCTGACCAATGACCGACGTCCAACATCTCGAGCGACGACGCACTGTCGTGATCGCCGGTCACACCGGTGATGTCGCCGTCGTTCGGTCGGGTCTCGACGATTCCGATGCCGGTGTTCGCGAGGCGGCCCTCGGGGCAATGGCTCGACTCGGTGCCTTCGATGTGGAGATGGCTCGGCGCTTCGCCACCGATTCCGAGCCGCGCGTTCGACGACGGGTGGCCGAGTTGTCGGCGGCGCTCGTCGACTTCGATCTGTTGCCACTGCTCTCCGATGACGACTCGTCGGTGGTGGAAACCGCCGCCTGGGCCTGCGGAGAGCAGGTGGAGATCGCTGATGCAACTCTGCACCGCGTCATCGCATTGGCCACCACGCACGACGACGTGCTCGTGCGCGAAGCAGCGGTGGCGGCCCTCGGCGCCATCGGTGACGAACGTGGTGTGCCGGCGATTCTTCACGGCTGTTCCGACAAACCTGCTATTCGACGCCGCGCGGTGCTGGCACTCGCACCCTTCGACGGTCCTGACGTGGAGGCAGCGTTGAAGGCGGCTCTCGACGATCGCGATTGGCAGGTTCGGCAAGCCGCCGAAGATCTGCTCGGCTGATCAGAGCCCTTCGACGATCAGCAGCACACCGAACACCACGAACGACACCGTCGCTCCGATTCGGATGGCTCGTTCGGGGAGACGCGCGCCCAATTGCTGGCCGACCACGATCGCGAGGGCATCGGCCGCCACCATGCCGAGCGTGGATCCGGCCCAGGTGCCCCACGCGTTCTCCTTGGTGGCCAAGGTGATGGTGGCCAACATGGTCTTGTCACCCAACTCGGCGAGAAAGAACGCGACACTGGCCGCGACCACCGCGTTGCGCGTGGACCGTTCGGCCGCTTTCGACTCGTCTTCATCGAGCGAATCGCCCCGCCACGTCCAGGCCGCGAACAACAAGAAGGCGAAGCCGGCGACCACGGCAATGGTGTCAGTAGGAAGTTGTGCACCCACCACCGCACCGATACCCACGCTGATGGCGTGGGTGACCGCGGTGGCGACAGTGATACCAAGCAGCACCGGCCAGGCGCGGTAGCGAGCGGCGAACGCCAATGCCATGAGCTGGCTCTTGTCGCCGAGTTCGGCCACGAAGATGACACCAAAACTGAGGAAGAGCGCGGACAACATGAGAGCGGTTCGACAGTACAGTCGGGCTGGTGGGGACCCAGGTATTCGCACGGCACGTGAGCACGCTTCCCGTCGACGACGATCATCCGTATCGCACCGGAGCGTGGCGTCCGCAGACGACCGAGTACACGGCCACCGAACTCCCGGTGGTCGGCACGATCCCGCACGATCTCAACGGCGTGTATCTGCGCAACACCGAGAATCCACTCCATCCGAACTTCGAGCGATACCACCCGTTCGATGGCGACGGAATGATCCACATGATGTCGTTCGCCAACGGGGTGGCCGAGTATCGCAATCGTTTCGTTCGCACGGTCGGACTCGAGGTCGAACGCGAGGCCGGTGGAGTCCAGTGGGCCGGCTTGGCCGAATCACCGAAGAAGTCGCCGCGCACCGACGGTTGGGGTGCACGCACTCGCATGAAAGACGCGTCGAGCACCGATGTGGTCGTGCACGCAGGCGTCGCGTATTCGAGCTTCTATCAATGCGGCGATCTCTACCAGCTCGATCCGCGAACACTCGACGATCGTGGGCGCGCGTCCTGGAACGGGAAGTTCCCGTCGTGCGGCGTCTCCGCGCACACCAAGGTCGACGAACTCGCCAATGAGATGTTGTTCTTCAACTACGAGACGACTGCACCGTTCATGCACTACGGAGTGGTCGATGCCAACCACGACCTCGTGCACTACGTGCCGATTCCGCTCGCCGGGGCTCGTCTCCCGCACGACATGGCGTTCACCGAGAACTTCGCGATTCTCAACGACTGTCCGCTGTTCTGGGATGCCGATCTCGTCGCCAAAGGCGTCTACGCCACCAAGTGGCACCCCGAGATGCCCACGCGCTTCGCGGTGATCCCTCGGCGCGGGCAGTCGAGCGACATCAGGTGGTTCGAAGCCGACCCCACCTACGTGTTGCACTGGATCAACGCCTTCGAGACACACGATCACGAGGGTCACTGGGTCGTACTCGACGGCTTCTTCCAACATTCGCCTTCGCCGTACATCCCACCCGACGCCGACATCAACACCCGGCTCTTCCGTTTCCTCGATCTCTACGCGATGGACTCTCGCCCGTACCGTTGGCGTTTCAACCTCACGACGGGTGAAACCC
>CAZELU010000047.1:0-13807 GCA_964513215.1 uncultured Bifidobacterium sp. | reverse complement strand
TACAACAACGGGATGATCTGCTCCGGTTCATAATGGAGCGATGAAACCGGACGACGACCTCGTCACGTCCCGCGGTCTGACCGTTCCGGCCTCGGCCCTCGAGTGGGTGTTCACTCGATCGGCCGGGGCCGGCGGCCAGAACGTCAACAAGGTGTCCACCAAGGTCGTGTTGCGCGTTTCGCGCGACCAGATCCGGGGTCGTTCGATTCTTCTCGACCGGATCGCTGCCGAGTTGCCCGACGTCATCACCGTGAGTTCGCAGACGAGTCGGAGCCAGTGGCGTAACCGTCAGTTGTGCGTGACTCGACTGGCCGAACGCCTCGACGAAGCGGCCGCCCCGCCGGCACCGTCGCGACGGGCCACCAAGCCCAGTCGGGGAGCGGTGCAGCGTCGCCTCGATTCGAAGAAGAAGCACTCCGAGAAGAAGGCCGGTCGTCGCACCGAGTGGTGATGACGGCTACCGTCGCGTCGTGCCGCGAAAGTCGCCGTTCACTTCCGATCGACTCCTGAAGGCGATCAACTCGTTCCACTCGTTCGTGTTGCGGGTCTCGCGCGGCCGTATTGGCTGGTCGGCTGACGGTATGCCGGTGCTCCGTCTCACGACGATCGGTCGGCGTTCGGGGCAGCCGCGTACCGTGCTGTTGAGTTCACCGCTGCAGTTCGGTGACGAGTGGATCGTGGTGGGTTCGAAGGGTGGGGGAGAACGCCACGCCGACTGGTTCGTGAACCTGCGCGCCAATCCTCGCGTCACCGTCGAGACGAAGAAGTACGGCTCGCGCGAGGTCACGGCACGGATCGCCACGCCCGACGAGAAGGCTGCGTGGTGGCCGCAAGCGGTCGCGGCGTTCAAGCACTACGGCGAGTTCCAGTCGCGCACCACCCGCGACATTCCGATGGTGGTTCTGAACGTGTCGGGTGACTGACCGCGTCACGTCACGAAGAATCGTCAGTTGCGCGGGACCTTGCTCCAGGGGAGGTCCTTGTCGACCCGAGGCTCACCGGGCAGACCGAGAACCTGCTCACCCAGGATGTTGCGCATGATCTCGCTCGTCCCGCCCTCGATCGAGTTGGCGCGAGCGCGCAAGAACGAATGGCGCACACCGCCCTCGGCGCCGTCGACCGACAGATCTTCGGGGCGCCGGAACGTGTAGTCGAAGCCAATCAGTCCGTCGGCTCCGAGCAACGACACCGACAACTCAGTGATCTTCTTGTTGAGCTCGGCCATCATCAACTTGGCGATCGAACCTTCCGGGCCGGGATTGCCCGCCTTGGCCGCCTGTGACGCGCGCAGGTTGGTGAGGCGCAGAGCTTCGCTCTTGCACCACAGGCGCAGAAGGTCGTCACGGTGCGCGTGCCCGTGCTGCTTCTCCTTGTAGATCTTGATCGCCTCGTCGATCGGACCACGACGACGAGCCGTGCCACCGCCGCTGCCGCCGATGGCAGTGCGCTCGTTCATGAGCGTGGTGAGCGCGACGCGCCACCCTTCGCCCACGTGGCCGATGCGGTGGATGTCGGGCACGCGAGCGTCGGTCATGTAGACCTCGTTGAACTCGGCCTCACCCGTGATCTGGCGCAGGGGACGAACCTCCACTCCGGGTGCGCGCATGTCGAGCGCGAAGTACGTCATACCTTTGTGCTTGGGCTGATCGGGGTCGGTTCGGGTGACGAGCATCCCCCAGTCGCCGAGGTGAGCCAGTGTGTTCCAGACCTTCTGACCGTTCACGATCCATTCGTCGCCGTCGCGCACTGCTTTGGTGCCGAGGCCGGCGAAGTCGGAGCCCGCACCCGGCTCACTGAACAACTGGCACCAGCGTTCCTCGCCAGTGAACATCGGACGCAGGAAACGCTGCTTGGCTTCCTCGGATCCGTGCGTGACGATGGTGGGTCCGGCCAGCGCGATGAAGAACGTGGACGGGTCCTGCGGTTGAGCGCCCGCCTTGCGGAGTCGCTCTTCCACGATCTTGTTCAACTCGGGGCGTACGCCGAGGCCGCCGTGGCCGTCGGGGAAGTGGACCCATGCGAGTCCGGCGTCGAAGCGGTGGCCGCGGAAGGTGATGTTGTCCATCGCCTTGGGGTCGTGATTCGACAGAAGCGAGTCGAGGGCGGATTCGACCTTGGCCAGTTCGCGGTCGGTGGTTGTGGTGCTCATGCGAGCAGTCTTCCATTCGGTCAGCAGGAGGCCGAAACGGAGGTCTCGTGACGGGTCCGGGTCAGCCGCCGATGTTCAAGATGCGGGCATCGAAGTAGAAGGTGGCGACTCCGGATTCGATGCTGATCGCGGCCGGATACACCGAACTGCGCCACAGCTGGTCGATGGTGTCGCCGGGGCCGGCCGACCACCACACGATGAACCACGGTTGCGCCGCGCCGTCGTCGGTGGCCGACCACACGAACGAGCGCAGGCAGTCGGAGGGTCGAATGGTGTCGGTGGCGATGGGAATGGCCGCGTAGTCGACGAAGTCACCGGGCGTCACGTCGTACGACGCCGTGACCTGCTCCGACCAGTCGACGATGTCGGTGCCGAGCGAGCGCATGGTGGAGAGGAACGTGGACCAATCGCCGACCCAGGCGGTCTCGAAACGCTCACCCAGTTGGCAACCGTGAGTTCGCACGACCGCTCGCGTGTCTTCACGTGTGGTGAGAGGGACTTCGACGTACGGCGGGTTGCTCGTCGTCTCGGCGACGAACGGTTGAACCTGGATGGACGAGAGTTCGCCGTTGGCGTCGAAGAACACGTCCCCGAGCACGTAGGCGCCGTCGGCGAGAGGCGATCCCTCGTTCGGCGTCGGCGACAATGGCCCGGTTCGGGATCCCCAGTGACTCCACTCGGGATAGTCGGTCGTTTCCGTCCAACCTGGTTCGAGTGGAGCGATCGACGTCGAGGTCGTGGCCCGGTCCGCAACGCTGGTATCGCTCACGGTGTCGCTGCCACCACCGCACGCGGCCAGCGCGACGGCGATCGCAGCGACGGAGATCGTCGAGACGGCACGCGGGCGATTCACGCCCGCTGTTCTAGCCGAGATCGGCCGCGACCGCGGGATGGACCACACGACCACTCTCCACGTTGACGGCTCCGGCCAATTCGGCATGGGCCGACAATGCCGAGGACCATCCGCCGGCCAACGCGCGAACGTAGGGGAGAGTCGCGGCCGTGAGCGCGGCTGTCGACGAACGAGGCACCGCGGCTGGCATGTTCGGTGTCGCCGACACGCGCACGTGACCCATGAGGCGCACCGGGTCGGCGTGCGACGTGAGTTGTACGCCTTCGACACAACCACCTTGATCGATCGCGATGTCGACCACCACCGATCCCTCGGGCATCAGATCGAGAACCTTCTTGGAGATGACGATCGGGGCCTTGTGACCCGGTGTGAGTACTGCACCGACCATCACCTCGGTGATCGGAGCGAGTTCTTCGATCGTTTGTGGTGTCGACACGATGGCACGAGCGAGTGGTCCGCAATCACGGGCAACTGCTCGTGCCCGTTCGATGTCGAGGTCGGCGACGATCACCTCGGCGCCCATTCCGGCGGCGACTTCGGCAGCGTGTCGTCCGGACACGCCGGCACCGATGACGAGCACCGTGGTCGGTTCGACGCCGGGCAAGCCACCCATCAACATTCCTCGTCCGCCATTGCGCGCTTCCAAGTATGACGCCGCGATCTGGGTGGCCAGGCGTCCGGCGACCATGCTCATGGGAGCCAGCAACGGAAACGTGCGATCGACTTCTACCGACTCGTACGCGATGGCTCGACAGCCCGATGCGCACAGCGCCCGAGCGACTTCGGGCGCGGCGGCGAGATGCAGGTACGTGAACAGGGTGTGATGGGCCCGGAACTTGCCGAACTCAACTGGTTGCGGCTCCTTGACGTGCAGCAGAAGGGTGGCTTCGTCGAACACCGCGTCGGCGGACGGAGCGATACGAGCACCGGCTTCGGTGTACTCCTCGTCCTTGAATCCCGAACCGAGCCCGGCGCTCTTCTCCACGATCACGGTGCGCCCGTCAGCAACGAGCGCGGCCGCTCCCTTGGGAGTGAGCGCAACCCGCCGCTCGTGTTCCTTCACCTCTTTCAGAACGCCGACGATCTGTGCTGACTCCCACGACGAAGATGCTTCGCGTGACATGCCGACTCCTTCCGCCTCGTGGTTTCAGTCAACCAATGAAGAAGGAATTCGTATGCGGGACTTCGGTCCCGTGTGACGGATCTCCGTCTAGTTCTGGGTGAAGCGCAGGGCCCCGCGCGCGTGGACCCGATCCATGAAGTCGGGCAGGTAGGCGAGAGTCGGGTTCTCGCGCACCATCTCGTCGAGGATCACCGCGTCGTCGCCCACCAAGACACGCCATTCGTCGTTCTTGACGGCGTCGAGGATGATGGTGGCCGCCTGTTCGGCCGAGGTGGGGGCGTTGTCGCGGAACGCCTCGCCTTGAGCCTGGATGCCGAGACGGAGGTCTTCGTCACTCGCGCCGCTCACGTCGAGACCGGCCTTCGTGAGGCGGGCCCGCAGCTGAGCAATCTGCTCTTCGGTCATCTCCTTGGGGTCGCCACCGAGAAGTTTGCGCGAGTTGATGGCGATCGACGTGCCGATGTGCCCCGGCATCACGAGCGTGGCCTTGAGATGCGGAGCGTTGATCCGGAAGTCGGTGATGAGTGCTTCGGTGAAGCCCTTCACCGCGAATTTGGCCGAGCTGTAGGCAGTGTGCGGAATGTTCGGCCCGAGCGAGGCCCAGAAGCCATTGACCGAACTGGTGTTGACGACCTGTCCGATGTCGGCTTTGAGAAGGAGCGGCAGGAACGCACGGGTGTTGTAGTACACGCCGAACCAGCACACGCCGAACGTCTTCTCCCATTGATCGCGTTCGTCGTCGACGATGCTGCCTCCGCCGCCGATGCCCGCGTTGTTGAAGAGCAGGTTCACGTGATCGCGCCAGCCGGCCACGACGTCGCGGAAGGCCAGTACGTCGGATTCGACCGACACGTCGGCGACGTGGCTGAGAACGCGACCGGGATTGCCGGCGCACAGGGCCGAGGTCTCGGCCATGTTGTCCTCGATGACATCGCACATCGCGACGTCACAGCCATCGGCCGTGAGTTGACGAACGAGTTCGCGTCCCATGCCGGTGCCACCCCCGGTGACCACGGCGACACGACCGGAGAATCCTGAGGCGAAGCGCATGGGAAAACCCTAGTCGGAGGGGGTTTTCGGGAAATCCCTCAAGGCCCGCCGGGGGAGACCCGATACCTCCGGCGTGAATTCCCAACGACCGGTCCGTTTCGCACCTTTCGTGGTGCTCGTCGCCTTGGTGGCCTATGTGGCCATCGTCGTGGCGATGATGACCGGGGAATCGGTCGCCCGTGCGGCGGCCGTGGGCGACGTCGCGAACAACACTCCGTGGGTGTTGCCGTCGATGCCGCCCAAGTGCGCGGCGCAGCAGATCAACACCGGCAACGTCGGTGGCTGCGTCATCAGCGATTACGGCACCCCCGACTCGAAGGGGTGGGGCACCCCGCCGTTCCCGTACAGCGCTCCTGGTTCCGAGCGTCTGGCCGGCTGGAAGTGGCTCGGCTGGTCGTACAACAAGTCGGAGGCACTCACCGCATGGGAAGCGGCCATGACGGTGAACGCTGACGCGTTCGGTCGCATTCGCAAGGAACAATTGCGCGCTCCGCAGGAATCTTTCTATTTGTTCCGTGGCTTCCTGGGTGAGATTCAGGAGGCGGGCTACCGCATCAACGATGCGATGGCCTACAACTTCCGCTGCACGTCGAACACGCGCAAGGACTGTTCGGGCCTCGACGCCCGTTCGCTGTCGTTCCACTCGTGGGGTCTCGCCGTCGACATCAACGTGGTGGCCAATCCCGAGGTTCGTTACTACCCCGATCCGGCCGTGGGCGGTTCGGCCTGTGCGACACCGATGAAGACCGATCTTCCGCAGTGGGTCGTGCAGACCGCCGAGAAGTGGGGCCTGTTGTGGGGTGGCTACGGATGGAACGGCGGCTGCGCCACTCCGTCAGCCAACAAGTCGAGCATCCTGCGCGACCCGATGCATTTCGAGTTCCGCGGCACGCCCGAGCAGGCCCTGGCGATCGCCCGTTTCAACGGAGTCACCATCGACGATCCGACGATCGTCACCAACGCAACCGGCAAGAACGTGAGCCGCGTGTTCGGCGATGATCGCTTCGGATCGGCTGCGGCCGCCGCGGCGTTCTGGTCGACGGCCAATACGGTCTTCGTGGCCAATGGCAATTCGTTTCCCGACTCGCTAGCCGCTGGCGTGGCCGCGGCGGGGCTCAACGTCCCGCTTCTTCTCGTTACTCAGACAACCGTGCCCGATGCGACCAAGGCTCAACTCACTCGTCTCAAGCCGAAGTCGATCGTCGTCGCAGGCGGTCCGGCTTCCGTGTCGGATGACGTGTTGGCCCAATTGCGTTCGATCACTCGCGTTCGCCCCACCCGTCTGGCCGGAGACGACCGCTACGTGACGGCCGAAATGCTCACTCGTGCGGCCTGGTTCAACGGCAAGTCGTCGACGGTGTGGGTGGCCAGCGGTCGTGATTTTCAGGATCCGCTCATCGCCTCGGCTGCCGCGGCGCGATACGGCCAGCCGTTCGTTCTGGTGGACGGTCAGGGAACTCTGAGCCCGGTGCAGCGCGATCTCCTCGCCACACTCGGCGTGTCGAACGTGAATTTGGTGGCAGCCCCGGGAACGATCGCGTCCACGATGTTGGCCGACCTGTCGAGCTTCGGCGCCGTCACGTCGTACCAGGCGTGGGACGTGGCCGAACGTTCGGCCTCGGTGTGGTCGTCGTTGCCGCAGAGCACCGACATCGCGTTGGCCACCAGCCTCAACTTTCCCGACGCTCTCTCGGCCGTGCCGTTCTCCAAGCGCGGAACCGGCGCGCCCCTGTTGTTGGTGCCGGGTTCGTGCGTTCCGAGTGTCACGTTCAGCACCATCACCCGACTCGCGTCGTCGAACGTGACGCTCTTCGGTGGACCGGCTGCGCTGGCCGCTCCGGTCGAAACACTCTCGCTGTGCTGAAATCGGTCACGCGATGCGCGTGATGACCTGGAACATCTGGTGGCAGTTCGGTCCGTACGCCGAACGACAACCGGCGATCAGTCACGTGCTGGCCGTCGAGAGTCCCGATGTCGTTCTGTTGCAAGAAGTGTCCCGCGACGACGAGCAGGCGCAGAGGCTCGCTTCCGAGCTCGGGTTTCACGTCGCACTGACACAGGATCGCTGGCCCATGGCCAACGCGATCCTGTCTCGTTGGCCGCTCACGCGTGTCGAACAGGTGTCGCTGCCCGGACTCGACGGTACCGAAGGCCCGCGACGACTGCTCACCGCGGTGGCCGCCACGCCGTGGGGTGACTGGCCGTTCGGCTGCACTCATCTCTCGCATCGCTTCGACGAATCCGATGTGCGCGTCACCCAGGTCGACGTGATCGCCGATCACCTTCGCGAACTTCGCGGCGACCCGGCGCACGATCGTCCGGTGATCATCGGCGGTGACTTCAACGCCGTTCCCGACTCCGACGAGATCAGGCGACTCACCGGCCGAACCGCGGTGCGCCACCGCAATCTGGTCTTCAACGATGTGTGGGAACAATGCGGCGACGGTGCCGGGCACACGTGGAGCGGCGCCAACCCGTACCAAGCCGAAGCCAACTGGCCGAATCGACGAATCGACTATTTGTTCGTCACCTGGCCGCGGCCGAAGCCGGTGGGTCATCCGAAACGAACGTGGTTGGCCGGTGTCGATGCCGTGAACGGCGTGCAGCCGAGCGACCACTATGCGGTCGTGGCCGACTTCGTCGTCTAAGTTGGCGCGTCGGTGGCGACGCTGCGATTCAGTTTCGGAACGATGGGCTCGGGCAAGAGCACCCTTGCGTTGCAGATCCATCACAACTTGTCGTCACGCGATCGCCGTGGGTTGCTTCTCACCAAGCTCGACCGAGACGGCACTCAGGTCACCAGTCGCCTCGGCGTGTCGGCTCCGGCCATCGAGGTGACGCCCGACCTGGACGTGTTCTCGTTGGCTCGCGACCGCATGCCGCTCGATTTCGTGGTGTGCGACGAAACTCAGTTCTACAGCGTCGATCAATGCGACCAGTTGGCGCGCATCGTCGACGAGTTGGCGGTCGACGTCTACGCGTTCGGTCTCATCACCGACTTCCGGGGCTTGTTGTTCGACGGAACGCGGCGCATGCTCGAGGTGGCCGACGAGCGGGTCGAGATGCAGGTGGAGGCGCGCTGCTGGTGCGGTTCGCGTGCCACTCACAACGCACGAGTGGTCAACGGCGTGGTGGTGTACGAGGGCGAAACGGTCGTGGTGGGCGACACCGAGGATGCGCCGTCAGAACCGCTGTTCGGTGACGTGGTGCGATACGAGCTTCTGTGCCGCCGGCATTACCTGGCCGGCGAGATGCCGATGAAGTGAACCGTCAGCCCCACGCGCACGGCATGCGCTTGATGCCGTTGATGAACGCACTCTGCAGGTAGGCCGGCTCGCCGGTGATGCGCATGTTGGGCATGCGCCGCCGGATCTCGTCGAACATCACCGCGATCTCGCGACGGGCCAGATTGGCACCGAGGCAGAAGTGCGGTCCGCCGGCCCCGAAACCCACCTGAGCCGGGGTGACCGCGCGCGTCACGTCGAACTTGAACGGATCCTGGAACACGCGCTCGTCGCGGTTGCCCGACGAGTAGAACATCACGACCTTGTCGCCCGCCTTGAGTTTCTGGCCGGCGATCTCGGTGTCTTCGGTCGCGGTGCGACGGAAGTGAATGACCGGCGTGGCGTAGCGCACGATCTCTTCGACGGCGGTCTTGGTGTGCGCATCGAAGTTGTCGAACCAGATCTTCTTCTGGTCGGGGTTGTCAGTGAGCAGGCGCATGCCGTGGCTGATGGCGTTACGGGTGGTCTCGTTGCCGGCGACCACCAGGAGGATGAAGAACGAGCCGAACTCCTGAGCGGTGAGGCGCTCGCCGTCGACAACCGCATTCATCATCGCCGAGGTGACGTCGTCCTGCGGGTTCTTCACGCGGTCTTCGCCCAGCGCCTGGGCGTACATGAACATCTCGAGAGCCACGGTCATGAGCTCTTGGTACGAGCCGACGAACTCGGGGTCGCCCACACCGAGAATCACGTTGGTCCAGTGGAAGATCTTCTTGTGGTCTTCCTCCGGGATGCCCATCATGTCGCAGATGATGGCCAAGGGGAGCGGGGCGGCGACCTCTTCGACGAAGTCGCACTCGGCCTTCGGGAAGCGGACCAGCAAGTCGTCGACGAGCTTGGCAGCGCGTACACGAACCTGCTCCTCCACGCGAGTGATCTCTTTGGGAGTGAAGCCGCGCGACACGATGTTGCGGAGACGGAAGTGCTTGGGGTCGTCCATGTTGATCATCGACCCGAAGAACTCGTTCATTTCCTGCGGAAGGTCGCCGATGTTCGATCCCTTGCCGCTGCAGAACAGTTGCGGGTTGCGGCTGATGTGCCAGATGTCGTCGTGACGCGTGATGGCGCGGTAGCCCGGGCCGGGCGGGAACGGAGCGTCTTCGATGACGCGTTCTTCGAAGAACGCGAACGGCGCCTCGTCACGCAAGGTCTTGAACGCGCCGTCGCGGTATGCGCGGTCCTTCAGCCAGAACTCCTGGTCGGAGAGGTCGATCTCGTCGAGGGGGACGCGGGGGAGTTCGTGCACGCTCATTCCTGCGACGGTAGTGGGATGGGTGACGGTGAGCCGATCTGTAAGCGGGATTCTGTCGTCTCGGTTTCCCGAGACGGGTGACCATCCATCTGTGCGGTCTACCCGAGGAGTACTCCGGTTTCCCGGAGCGGACGAGCCGCCCATCTCCTCTGCTTGACCTTGCTCCGAGTGGGGTTTACCGATCCGGTCGAGTCGCCTCGGCCGCTGGTGCGCTCTTACCGCACCGTTTCACCCTTACCTGATCCGGTTGCCCGGCCATCGGCGGTCTGTTCTCTGTTGCACTGTCCGTGAGATCGCTCCCACCTGGCTCGCGCCAGCACTCTGCTCTGTGGAGTCCCGACTTTCCTCGATCTTGCGATCGCGGTCACCCGATCGACTCACCGTCGAGGGTCAGTGTACGAGTGCGTGTGTCACTCGCCGTCGAGATATTCGTACACCATCGAATTGAGACTGGGAGTCTCGAGATTCACCGTGGTGCGCGAATCCGCTGGTCCGAGCGTGACTTGTACGGGTGCGAGCGTTCCGAACGCGCTCGGGACCGCGTAGAAGAGTGACGCGTCTCCCTCTTCGCGCCACTTCGCGTCGACGGCCAGGCCTTGAGATGACACGAGACGCGAGGGGTTGAGAACCGAGCCGAGTGTCGCGGCGTGGCGAGCCTCCTGTGCACCGATGCCCATGGCGGCGCCGCGCAGTTCTTTCTCGCGCAACATCGGCACGTAGAACTGATAGGTGGCACCGGCGAGTGTCTCGAGTGCGTACGCGAGGGCGAGAACGTCGCTGGCCGGATCGTCGGACTCCGCGATGAGACCGAGTGCGGGCTCGACGTAGATCGACTGCAGGCGCGGGTTCGGATCGGTGAAAGCCTTGCCGCCGGCCGCTTCGGTGAGCGAGGCCGTGGCGGCCGCATGTTCCTTGTGGTCGGCCTGGAAGCGCGCGGCGAGTTTGGCCGCGTCCCCTGACAGATAGCCGGCGTCCTTGGCTGCTTCGTACACGAAGATCGCGTTGTACTCGAGCGATGTCGCGGTACGGAGAAGGGTCACGTCGGTGACCTCGGCCGTGGGCAACTTGGCCGGATCGGGAGCGAGACCAACGCGTGCGATGCCCGACTTGGATCCGCCACCACCACACGCGGAGATGAGCGCACCGAGCGACACCGTGGCGCCACTCGCGAGCAGGAAACGACGGCGGGAGAGGTTCTGCATGTCCATCGTCAGGCCTCCGGGGTCAGCGCGACGATGTCGGCGGGGGTGGTGAGGAAAGCGTCAGCATCGGAGACCGGTGAGAGTCCGGCGATGACGGCGAGGGCAGCGGCGTGGCGAGCTTCGGCGCTCACGATCGACGCCACGAGAGCGGAACCCTCGGTGCCGTCGAGTGCTGACAAGAGCGACAGGTGGGTGGCCACCATGGTGTTCTCGAGTTCCCACGCCGAAGTGGCGAACGAGTCGTCGTTCAAGAACGCATTGCGACTGGCGACGAAGAGCGAATCGAGGCGGGCCTGCGGAGCGCTGCGACCGATGAGGGCCGAGATGGCCTGGCTCGCGGCGTCATGATGCGCCGCGATGCAGGCGATGCTGGCGGTGTGCTCGCCACCCACGCCGTTGTCGGCGGCGGCGGCGAACAGGTCGCGTGCCGCCAGTTCGGCCTGCTGGGCGAAGGCCAGCAACTCGATGTCGGCCGGGGTGGGCCGACGCGGGGGCATTGTCGTCACTGCGGTTCCTTTCGGGAGGTCCAAAGAACGGGCTTCAGCCTAGAAGTCGAGGGCCGAGAGGGCAGGTATCCAACCGGTCGAACGGGTCACAGCCTCGGCCCAGCGAGCCCGAATCTCACTGCGCTCGACCCCGGGGTCGGGTTCGATGACGGCCCGCGGGCGCCAGGAGGCCGCCACGTCGTCGAGGCTGGCCCAGGTGCCCACGGCCAGTCCGGCGAGGAAGGCAGCCCCGAGCGTGGTGGCTTCAGTGACCGGCGAAACCGCCACGGGACGGCCGACCGCGGTGGCCAAGGCGGCCACGAACGTGGGGTTGCGGCTCATTCCGCCGTCGATACGTAACTCGTCGACATCGAGCGATGGGTGATCGGCCAACGCGGCGTCGAGGAGATCGGCCCCGCGATGAGCGACTCCTTCCAACACCGCGCGGACCACATGAGCCCGGGTCGATCCGCGCGTGAGCCCGAGCAACGCGCCACGGGCGCCGTAGTCCCACTGGGGTGTGGCCATGCCGAGGAGAGCCGGCACGAAGTACACGTCGTCGCTCGACGTGACCGAACTGGCGATCACATGACTTTCTTCGGCCGAATCGATGAGACCCATGTCGTCGCGCAACCACTCGACACAACTGCCGGCCGACAACATGATCGATTCGGCTCCCCACGTCAACGAGTCACCGATGCTCCAGGCCACGATCGGGAAGGTTCCGTGCGTGGTGCGCTCAGGTGACGCCGGAGCGTGCTGGCCTGTCAACAAGTCGAGCATCCCACCGGTGCCGAACGTGCACTTGGCCATACCGGGTCGCACACACGACTGACCCATCAGCGAACCCTGCTGATCGCCGACGAGGGAGGTGATCATCGGTGCGCCGGGCAGCGCATGAGCGCGGCCGATCTCGCCCGAAGTCGACACGATCGTCGGCAACATCACCGGGTCGATTCCCATCGCGGACATGGCCCGCGGGTTCCAATGGGGTACGCCGTCGTGCATCGTGGCCAATCCGGTCACGGCGGCGTTCGAATGATCGGTGACGTGCAGGCGCGATTCGCCCGACAGCGTCCAGGCGACCCACGAGTCGACGGTTCCGATGCACAACTCCGATCGATCCCGACCAGCCGCGTACGTCTCGAGCAACCACTTGGCTTTGGTCGCCGATTGATTCGGTGCGAGCGCGAGCCCGTGTTCGGCCTTGGCCACCATGCAGTCGCCGACGGTGCGCAGGTCCTGCCAGCCGAGGGCCGGACCGAGCGGACGGCCGCTCGAGCGTTCCCACACGATCGTGGATGCTCGTTGATTGGTGATGCCGACCGCCTGCACCGGACCGGCCTCGTCGAGTGCAGCGCGGGCAACCTCGAGAACCAAGTCGGCCATGCGTACGGCGTCGAACTCCACCAAGCCGGCGAAGGGTGTGTCGGGAACGAACGCTCGGTAGTGCAGGGCGTCGATCGTGGCGTCGGGTCGTACGACGGCGGCGCGCAGTCCGCTGGTTCCGACGTCGATCACGAGAATCGACACGTCAGGCTCCGGCTCGTCGTGTCATCGATCCGGCCAGGCCGCCGAGGACTCCCATCACCACGGCCACCGTGAGGTTGAACAGAACTCCGCTCCAACGAACGTCACCACCGCGCGCGAGCTTCACGATCACCAACACCGTCTGCGGGACGATGTAGGCGACCGACGCCGTGACGATGCCGTGCGACAGCGGAGTTCCTTTCGTCTGGTGGCGCGCCGCGACACCGGCACCGAGGAAGAAACCGACCGCCGCGCCGAACGACAACAACACCGCGATGGTTGCCCGACCACCCTGCGGATCGCCGTCACCAGCGACGAGTCGAGCCGCTACTGAGAGTGGCACGGCGAACGTGAGTGACACCGATGCTCCGGCGCGCAGCGCTCGCCGATCCCAACGTGATTCGCTCATCACCGTGTTTCCGTTTCGAATCGATCGGGAAGGCCCATCTTCCCGGGGTTGAGAATGCCGTGCGGGTCGAGTGCGTCCTTGATCGCACTCACGACATCGAGAGCCGGTCCCAGCGCCTCGGCGGCGAATCGAGCCCGGTTGAGGCCGACGCCGTGATGATGGCTGAGATTGCCGCCCGCGCTCAGGATCGCGCGAGTGCCGGCTTCCCAGAGAGCGTTGTACGTTCGCTCGAATTCGCCGGGCGGGGGACTGGCCGCGAACGTGAAGTACAAGCAGGCGCCGTCGGTGTAACTGTGGGAAAGATGGCACGTGGCCGAGCGCGCATGCTCGACGGAGAGGAGAGCCGACGTGGCCGCGTCGAAGATGGCCGGCAATCGGGACCACGCTCCGGTGATCTCCATCGTGTCGACGACGAAGCCCTTGCGCGTGAGCGCCTGCAGCGCGCTGGTGTCGTTGCGGTGGTGCATCCA
>CAZELU010000046.1:0-13936 GCA_964513215.1 uncultured Bifidobacterium sp. | reverse complement strand
TCTAGAACAGACGCGCGGTGAGCTTCTTGCGCCACTGCGCGGTACGCGGGTCATCGGGACCCATGAGTTCGAGGATGTCGACGAACTGCTGACGGGCGTCGTCGTCGCCCTTGACCTTGTCGATGAGAACGCCGAGTTGATGGTCGTAGTCGTCGGTCGGACGTAGCGACATGCGAGCCGCGGCCGCGGCCTTGCGGACGTCGTCGCTCTCGGGCACGCGAGCCAACACTTGCAATGCTTCCTCGCCACGAGCCGATGCAGTGAGAACATTGGCGAGCGCCACCACCGCACTCTCGTCACCAGGAGACAGCTCGAGTGCTCGGCGCAAACTGTCTTCGTCTCCGGCACGAACGAGCGCCGCGATCTCTTCGTCGACCGCCGTGGGCAACAACGTGTCGACGAACTGCTGCACGGCTTGTTCGGGATACGCGCCCTGGAACCCGTTGACCACCGCCCCTTTGTCGATCGCATACACGGCCGGAATCGACTGCACGCGGAACGCTTGCGAAATAGCCGGATTCTCGTCGACGTTCACTTTGGCGAGCACGACTTTCCCGCCAGTTGCATCGATGACTTTCTCGAGAATCGGCCCGAGCGTCTTGCACGGACCACACCACGGCGCCCACAGATCCACCACCACGGGCGTGGTCATCGAACGCTCCATGACCTCGGTTTCGAAGGTCGCGTCAGTGACGTCGATCGCCATGGAACTGACGATACCGCCGGTCGTGGCCAGCGTTCGGAAGTGACCCGAACCACCGATACCGTACGGGCCGTGAGCGCCGACGTCGCCGGAGTCGATCTTCCCAAGGTCACCACGTGGCTCGAGGCGAACGTGGCCGGGGCCCGTGGGCCGTTCACCTTCGATCTCATCGCCGGCGGACACTCCAACCTCACGTATCGAGTCACCAGTGCCACGGGCGAGCGATTCGTCCTGCGTCGTCCACCTCTCGGCCACGTGTTGGCCAGCGCGCACGACATGAGCCGTGAGCACCGCATCATCGCGGCTCTGCGCGACACTCCGGTGCCCGTCGCACCCGCGGTCGGGTTCTGCGACGACCCCGATGTGAACGGTGTTCCGTTCTACGTCATGAAGTTCGTCGACGGACTCGTGATCCGCGATCGTGAAGCCGCCGAGAAACTTCTCGCTCCCGACGCGCGCCGGCGCGCCAGCGAATCGATCGTCGACACCATGGCCGCCATTCACGCGGTCGACCCGGCCGCCGTGGGCTTGGGTGAACTCGGTCGCCACGACGGCTACATCGCTCGTCAGTTGAAGCGTTGGTACGGCCAGTGGAACGCGCAGAAGACTCGCGATCTGCCGGCGGTCGATCGCGTGCACGACGAACTGTTGGCGCGAGTACCCGAACAGGGCCCGGCCACTCTGGTGCACGGCGATTACCGACTCGACAACTGCATGGTCGATTCGTCCGGCCAGGTGATCGCCGTCCTCGACTGGGAGATCTGCACGCTGGGCGACCCCATGGCCGACCTCGGACTCTTGATGGTCTACTGGACCGGACCCGACGACGATCAGTCGTCGTGGACCAACGGCTCGTGCACCGCACCCGGGTTCCTCAATCGCAACGCCCTCGCCGAGCGGTACACCGCAGTGAGCGGCCGCGACACGAGCCAACTCGACTTCTACGTCGCGTTCGCCTACTGGAAGTTGGCGTGCATTCTCGAGGGCGTGTACGCGCGTTATCTCGGTGGCGCTCTCGGTCAGCGCGACCCGGCCGAACTCGAACCGTTCAATCAGCAAGTCATCGGCGCGGCCACTCGAGCCGAACAACTCTTGAGCGAATTGCGATGACGTCACCGTCGTCCGACTTCGAATTGCACGGCGAACTGCCGTTGCTCGTCGACCCGGTACTGATCGTGTCGCTCAAGGGCTGGATCGACGCCGCCGAGGCCGCCGACGAAGCCATGTCGGCCATCGAAGGTCAGATCGACCCGTTACCAGTTGCCACGTTCGACACCGATGTATTCATCGACTATCGCGCCCGTCGTCCAACGATGGAGATCCGCGATGGCCGCAACACCAACATCGACTGGCCATCCATCGACTTGTACTCGGGTCGCGATGCCAACGGCCGCGACGTCCTCATCCTCACCGGCCACGAGCCCGATTCGGCCTGGAACCGTTTCTCGGCCGCGGTGCGCGAACTGTGCACCCGCCTGAACGTGAAGATGATGATCGGCCTGGGCGCGTACCCCTTCCCCACTCCGCACACACGCCCCAGTCGCCTGTCGTGCACCACGCCATCAACCGAGTTGCTGCAGCGCACCGCGTTTCTGCGCACGTCGGTCGACGTGCCGGCCGGAATGACCGCCGTGCTCGAACACGTTCTTCACCACGCCGGCATTCCCTCCATCACGTTGTGGTCGCAGGTGCCGCAGTACATCCCGGCCATGAGTTACCCGGGTGCGGCGGTCGCGCTTCTCGACGGCATCAACCACGTGTCCGGTCTGCAGTTCGACCGTCGTGCCCTCGAACACGAGGCCATCATTCAACGCGATCGCCTCGATCGCCTGGTGGCTCGTAACGACGAACATCGCGAGATGGTCGCCAAACTCGAATCGGCCTACGACTCGACCCTGCAGCCCACGCTTCCGCTCGAGCCCCAGCCGGCCGCACTCCGCGAGTCCGACATCCCGTCACCCGAAGAGCTGGCGGCCGAACTCGAAGCCTTCCTGCGTAACGCCAATCCCGAGACCTGATCGATTCGGCTCGAGCCGAGCCGCATCACTACGGTCGGATTCGAATCGAGCGAAGGAGTCAGTCATGAAGGTCGACGGTGGCATCAGCGCCAATCTGCACGAGACCATCGCGAGCGCGAAGGACGTCGAAGCAGCGGGCTACTCGGGAGCATGGACGGCCGAGACGAGTCACGACCCGTTCCTTCCGTTGCTGCTCGCGGCCGAGCACACGCAGAAGATCGAACTGGGCACGTCCATCGCGGTGGCCTTCGCTCGCAGCCCGATGACCGTGGCCAACACCGCCTGGGATCTGCAGGCGTTCTCGAAGGGCCGTTTCGTTCTGGGCCTGGGCAGTCAGATCCAGCCGCACATCACGAAGCGCTTCAGCATGCCGTGGAGCAAGCCGGCCGCCCGCATGCGCGAGTTCGTGCTCGCCATGCGCGCCATCTGGGACTGCTGGCTCAACGGCACCAAGCTCGACTTCCGCGGTGAGTTCTACACGCACACGCTCATGACACCGTTCTTCACTCCCCCGGCATCCGATCTCGCCGGTTTCGGACCGCCCAAGATCTTCCTCGCCGGTGTGGGCGAACTCATGACCGAAGTCGCCGGCGAAGTGTGCGACGGCTTCATCTGCCACGGCTTCACCACCGAGAAGTACTTGCGCGAAGTCACGATTCCGGCGCTCGCACGAGGCCGAGCCAAGGCTGGCAAGACCATGGACGGTTTCGAGATCGTCGGACCGAGTTTCGTGGTCACCGGCAACAACGAGAAGGAAATGGCCGCCGCTGCGGCTGGCACTCGGCAGCAGATCGCGTTCTACGGCTCGACCCCCGCGTACCGCCCGGTGCTCGACATCCACGGCTGGGGCGATCTTCAGGAGCGTCTCAACACGTTGTCGAAGCAGGGCAAGTGGGTGGAGATGGGTGAACTCATCGACGACGAGATCCTCAACACTTTCGCCGTCGTGGGCGAACCCGAGACCGTCGCCCCCGAACTGCACACGCGCTACGGCGACGTGATCCAGCGCATCTCGTTCTACGCGCCGTATCGCACCGACCCCGACCGTTGGCGCAAGGTGCTGGCCGACCTGCAGTCGGCCTAGACCAGTTCGAGCCCGCCGTCGAGGTACAACTCGCGGCACTTGGCCCGCTGCAACTTCCCGCTGCTCGTCTTGGGCAGTGTTCCCGGCTTCACGAGCATCACGTCGCGCGGCGGGAGGCCCGACACTTCGAGGGCCGAGTGGTGGATGTCGGCGCGAACTCGATCGAGATCGACGTCTTTCACCTCGGCCACCACGATGACGGTTTCCTTGCCCTTGTAACCGTCGATGCCGAACGCGATCACGTTTCCGGCCCGCACCCCGTCGATGGTTCCGACCGCTCGTTCGATGTCTTCCGGGAAGACGTTGCGGCCGCCGACGATGATGACGTCCTTGATGCGACCGCAGATCACCAATTCGCCGTCGAGCGTGTAGGCGAGGTCACCGGTGCACAGCCAACCCTCGTGGAACATGGCCGAAGTGGCGTCAGGTCGCTTGTAGTAACCGGGTGTCACGCTCGTTCCGCGCAACAGAAGTTCACCCACGTGGCGTTCGGGTAGTTCGGTCTTGGTCTCGGGATCGACGATCTTCATCTCCAGACCGGGCACGGCCCGACCCAGCAGCGGAAGACGGCGCACGTGCACCTGGTCGTCGTCGTTGGGGTCGACTTCTTTGGCGATGCGTTCGCGTTCGAGCACGATGCGATCGACCGAATCGCACACCAAACCCCGGTGGCGCTTCGGGAAGGCACCGCCGATGGCCACTTCGGCCATGCCGAAGGCCGGGAACACGCTGCCGGCGCGGAAGCCGAAACGGCTCGCTTCGTTCACGAAGGCTTCCACTGCGACCGGATCGACCGGTTCGGCCCCTGACAACGCGAGCGTCAATGACGAGAGGTCGATGTCCTTCATGCGCTTGAGCGCACGCGTGGCCAACACCCACGAGAAGTTCGGGCCGGCGGTCGCGGTGCCCTTCCAGTCGCTGATCCACTGCATCCACGAACCGGGGTGGGCCATGAAGTCCTGGGGCGCGGCCTGCACGAGTTGCACACCCTTCAACATCGGAATGGAGAGGAATCCCACCAGTCCCATGTCGTGATACAGCGGGAGCCACGAGACCATGACTTCCGACTGCGTGAGTTCGGCCGCTTCGCACGACGCATCGATGTTCGCGCACAGAACCCGATCGGGAATCATCACGCCTTTGGGCTCGGAGGTCGAACCACTGGTGTATTGAAGAATCACCAAACGTTCAGGATCGTCAGCCGGAAGTTCGAGTCGGTCGCCGGTGGGTCGGCCCGCACCGGGCATCACCGCGGCCATCGGCTTGATCGGCGGGTCACCCGGCGCTGCTTGGTAGAAGTCGGCCAGCAGATCGTCGATCAAGATCAACTTGGCTTCACCGTGGCGAATGCGCGCTCGAGTGCTCTCGACGAACGCGTCGAGAGACGCCATGCGCATCGGCAGGGGCAGCACCATGCTCGCCGCACCGGCCAACCAGCAGCCGCGCACGATCGTCATGAGCGCACGACTGGTGGGCCCGAGAATCGCCACGTGGTCTCCCGGCACGATGCCGAGCGACTGCAGCGTGGCGGCCACCGCGCGGGCTTCGTCGTGGATCTGGCGCCAGGCGATGAAGTCGGGCCCATCGGCGGGCTTCACGCTCGCCCCCACGAAGCGAACACCAGTGGGTGCGTCAGCGGCGCGCTCGAGGCGAGCGATCACCGAACCGCTGGACGGAACGAACGGCGAGATCGAAGCGTTCATGAGACCGGCGAGAACCTAGTCGTGACCGCCCACGCCGAGCCGACTTGTCCGCAAAAGACCCAGTACACGAGGGTCGTCTCGGTGCGCGAAACCGGCGCTCGTCGGGGATCGACCATTACCCTGGGCACCCATGTCCGCACCGACCGACGACGCCCCGCGCCACCGCTACAACGCGGCGTTGGCCCGTCGCATCGAGGAGGCCTGGCAGGACCGCTGGGACGCCGAGGGCACGTTCCACGCACCGAATCCGGCCGGCCCGTTGGCCGAACCCGACAAGGTGGCCGGTCGACCGAAGCTCTTCGTGCTCGACATGTTCCCGTACCCGAGTGGTGCCGGTCTGCACGTCGGACACCCGCTCGGCTACATCGGCACCGACGTGTACGGACGCTTCAAGCGCATGATGGGCTTCAACGTTCTTCACGCGCTCGGTTACGACAGTTTCGGTTTGCCAGCCGAACAGCACGCCATCACCACGGGTGTCCATCCGCGGGTGAACACCGAAGCGAACGTGGCCAACATGCGTCGTCAGTTGCGTCGCCTCGGACTGGCTCACGACCCGCGGCGCAGCGTGAGCACCACTGACGAAGACTTCTACCGCTGGACGCAGTGGATCTTCTTGCAAGTGTTCAACGCGTGGTACGACACCGAACGGGGTCGTGCACGACCGATCGCCGAACTCGAAGCCGAACTGGCGTCGGGTCAGCGGCGCACCAGCGATGGTCGCCCCTGGAGTGCGTTGTCGCGGACCGAGCAGCGCGCTTTCATCGATTCGCATCGTCTGGCGTATCTGTCGGAAGCGCCGGTCAACTGGTGTCCGGGTCTCGGCACGATCCTCGCCAACGAAGAGGTCACGGCCGACGGCCGCAGCGACATCGGCAATTACCCGGTGTTCAAGAAGAACATGCGCCAGTGGATGATGCGAATCACCGCGTACGCCGACCGTCTGCTCGACGATCTCGATCGCCTCGACTGGCCCGAGCCCATCAAGTTGATGCAGCGCAACTGGATCGGCCGCAGTCACGGTGCACGCGTCGACTTCGAATCGTCGGCCGGCACCATCACGGTGTTCACCACTCGCCCCGACACGCTGTTCGGTGCGTCGTTCATGGTGCTCGCGCCCGAACATCCGCTCGTGGACACGCTCACGACCGCTGAACAGCGTGCGGCCGTCGACGCCTACCGAACCACCGCTGCCGCCACCAAGGACCTCGATCGTCAAGCCGAAGGCCGCGAGAAGACCGGCGTGTTCACCGGCTCGTTCGCGGTCAATCCGTTGAACGGCGAGTCGATTCCGGTCTGGATCGCCGACTACGTACTGATGGGATACGGAACCGGTGCGATCATGGCGGTTCCGTGCGGCGACGAACGCGACTTCGAGTTCGCCCGCAAGTTCGGCCTGGCCATTCCTCCGATTCAGCAACCGCCGGCCTCTTGGTTCGAGGCTCGTTCGCTCGCACCGCAGTCGGGGGCGGCGGTCGACACGTCGACGTGGCCCGAGGCCTTCGTGGGCGACGGCGTGTACATCAACTCGGCCCGCACCGATCTCGATCTGAACGGCGTCGAATCGGTCGACGAAGGCAAGCGCATCGTGAACGAGTGGCTCGAACGCAACGGACGCGGCCAGGCCACCATCAACTACAAGTTGCGCGACTGGCTGTTCAGCCGTCAGCGCTACTGGGGCGAGCCGTTCCCGATCGTGTACGACGCCGACGGCAGCCCGGTGTCGCTGCCGGCGTCGATGTTGCCGGTGTTGTTGCCCGAGCTCGAGGACTTCAAACCCCAAGCCCTCGATCCCGACGACGACGTGACCGACCCGATTCCGCCGCTCGCGCGCGCGTCCGAGTGGACCACCGTCACGCTCGATCTGGGCGACGGCCCGAAGCAATACCGCCGCGAGATCAACGTGATGCCGCAGTGGGCCGGATCGTGCTGGTACGAACTGCGCTATCTCGACCCCACCAACTCCGACCACTTCGTCGATCCGGCGGTCGAGAAGTACTGGATGGGTCCGGCCGACAATGGCGACGGTCGCACCGGACACACCGGCGGCGTCGATCTGTACGTGGGTGGCGTCGAACACGCAGTGTTGCACCTGTTGTACGCGCGCTTCTGGCACAAGGTTCTGTTCGACCTCGGTCACGTGTCGAGTTCCGAACCGTTCCACCGTCTCTTCAATCAGGGCTACATCCAGGCCTACGCATACCGCGATCCGCGCGGCCAGCCGGTTCCGGCGGCCGAGGTGGAAGAGCGCGACGGCGCCTACTGGTTCGAGGGCGAGAAGGTCGCACGCGAATACGGCAAGATGGGCAAGAGCCTCAAGAACATCGTCACGCCCGACGAGATGTACGACGAATACGGTGCCGACACGTTCCGCTTGTACGAGATGAGCATGGGACCACTCGAAGCGAGTCGTCCCTGGAACACCCGCGACGTCGTGGGTATGCAGCGTTTCTTGCAGCGCGTGTGGCGAAATCTCGTCGACGAAGACACCGGCGACCTGCGCGTGTCGGATTCGGCCACACCCGACGAGTTGCGACGACTGCTGCATCGCACGATCGACGGCGTTCGCGCCGACATGGACAACCTGCGCTTCAACACGGCCATCGCCAAGTTGATCGAACTGAACAACGCCCTCACCCAAGAGGTCACTCGTTCGGGCGCGACCCCGCGCGAGGTGGCCGATTCGTTGGTGCAGATGTTGTCCCCGCTGTGCCCTCACCTCGCCGAGGAGCTGTGGGGTCGACTCGGACACTCGGGTTCGATCACGTTCGTGTCGTTCCCGGTTCCCGATCCGAGCCTCTTGGTCGACGATTCGGTGGAGTACCCGGTGCAGATCAACGGCAAGGTGCGCGCGCGTATCTCGGCTCCGGCCGACGCCGACCAAGCCACCGTGCAAGCCATCGCCCTCGCCGACGACAAGGTGGTGGCCGCCCTGGCCGGCACCGAACCCAAGAAGGTCATCGTCGTTCCCGGCCGCATGGTCAATCTGGTCGTGTGAGACCGTGGCGCTGATCGCCGGAGTCATCGAAGGCTTCTACGGTCCGCCCTGGTCGCATGCCGACCGCCTGGCCACCATCGATCTGCTCGCCGAGCACGGCGGCAATTGGTACGTGTGGGCGCCCAAGGCCGCACCTCGCCACCGAGACGCGTGGCGCGAGCCATTCACACCTGAGGAGATCGGTGAATTCGACGAAATGGTGCGCCGTCAGAACGGTGTGCACGTTTCGGTGGGCCTCACCCCCGGCCCGGACGCCACGACCGACGAGGTGATCGCCAAGTTGCAGCCGGTGGTGGATGCTCGAGTCCAGGGTCTCACGTTGTGCTTCGACGACGTACCCGAACTCGATGCCGCCTCGCGTCATCGCGATCTGGCCAATACGGTTCGCCGGACATTCGGCGTCCCGGTGTGGCTGGTTCCCACGCACTACGCGGGTGGTGTGTCGTCGCCGTATCTCGAACGCCTCATCGACGGCCTCGATCACGAGATCCTCGTCATGTGGACGGGCTCACACGTCGTGTGCGACACGATCACCGCCGACGATGTGAATGCTCGACGACACGCGACCGGCGATCGTGCACCGCTCGTCTGGGACAACACGCCAGTCAACGACGCGCTGATGACCGAGGCCCTTCATCTCGGTCCGTACTCCGGGCGCGACGCGACCATTCGGTCGTCGATCGCTGGCGTGTTGGTGAACCCCATGGAGTTCGCTCGCGCCTCGTGGCCCACCATCGTGAGCGCGCTGGCATGGTGTCGTGGTGACGACGCCGTGCAGGCGTGGGATCTCGAGATCGATCGACTCGGCATTCGTCGACTCGCCGAAGCCACTGCGTTTCCCGACGACGAGCACTGGCCAGGTGCGCGACCCGAGCGCGCGTGGTGGTCGGAAGTGGCCGCGCTCGACACCGAGGCGATCACCGAGTCGGTCGGCGAGGGTGTTCGTCGTTGGGTGGATGCCGCACGTGACGGCGCCGCTCTGGCGTTGCGCGCACTCGATCTGACCGAACTCGATGTGAGCGAACGACGTGCGTTGGCACAGTTCGGACTGGCGTTGGCCGCCCGCGAGTGGGAACGCCGCCCGGCCCTCACCTTTGGTGGCGGGCCTCGCATCCGCCCGGTCGCCGCCAACGACGAGGCCGGGCGGTTCGTGATGGACCCCCGATCGGTCTCGTGGTCGACCTCGCTGGTGGCCGATCTGGTGCGCCGCGCCCTGGCCCAATCAGCCAGCTGACCACTCTCCGTGCTCGTTCCACCAGGTCAAACCGCATTTTTACAATAAATCCACCACCTTGTGCGTATGTGCTTCATACCGTGCCCACGCGGCCACGGACCGCACCTACCGAAAGGGGTTCACATGTACGTCATCGGACTCTTCATCGTGATGGCCATCCTCCTGGAAGCCGTCATGAAAGTCCTCCACTCCATCCTCGGACTCGCGGGCGTCGACGGCCACGTCGGCAAACTGCCGGTGATCGGAGCCAACCTGACGCTGCTCGTGTCGATCCTCATGGTTTGGCTCTTCGGCGACTGGGGCATGGTCCTCGGTGGCTGGGGCTGGGTCCATGAAGACGAGTGGATCAACTACGTCGCCAACGGCGCGATCATCTGCGGAATGATTCCGCTGAAGGACGCCGTGTTCAACGCGATCAACAAGGGCCTGCGCGCCTGATTTCGTCGCCCTGCGGGGCACATTTCCTTCCCGGACGGGGGGCTGGTTCTTCGGAACCGCCCCCCGTTTCCTTTTCCGAAACGGTCATCCGTCAGCTCATGCGGCACACGTGGCCGACGCGCGGATCGACGCGACCGGCGAGCATCTCGCCGTAGAGCCGCTCCACATCCTCGGCGCCCTGAGTCGTCTCGAAGCGCAGCCAACCGTTCGACCACGACGCGAAGCGATCCCACGCGTCGCCCACCCGTTGGTCGAGTCCTTCGCGTCCCCATTCCTTGGTACGCAGAGCGATCTGCGACGGCGCGAAGAAGAACTCGGGCTTGGGGCCGGGCAGGGCTCCCTCGCCGCGCGGAGCCGACCAGTGGGTGCCGCCCACCACCATGCTGTAGGCGAGGTCGTCTTCGAAAATGCGGTGCACTCCGCCCGTGACGGCCTGATCGCCGGCGATGTCGACGTACGCGGCGCGACCTTCCGGCCACGACGCCGATCCCTGCGCGACCTCGTCGTAGGTGACGACCGACGAATAGCAACCGAGGTCTTTCACGAACGACGCATTGCCCTTCGACGTGACACCGACGACGTGGATGTCGGGGCGCAAGGCGGCGAGGAACGCCGCGCCAATCGCGGTCTTGCTCGATGCGCTCGACACGACGACCGTGGTGACCTCGGGATCGGACAGGACGCTCTGACCCAGGAAGTCGTCGATCATGAACGATGTCATGAACAACGGCCACAGCACCATCTGATGCGCCTCACGGTCGGCGCGATACGTGGGGTCGGCGGCGGTGTTCGAGTAGCGGTTGTACGCGGCGGCCATCGGTGATCGATGCTCGGCCAGGTCGGTGAATCCACGCGCATCCACGCGTCCGGCCTGCACCACCAATTCGGTACCCATGGGCAAATAGCCGTAGAAGCGCTGACCGACTTCGAGCGCTGACTTCGACTCGACCACGTCGGCGAAGCCCCACACGGGAACGCGTCCCCACGATCCCTCGCCCACCGGGAAGAAGTCCCAGTAGCGCAGTCCGTCACCGAACACCGCGTAGGTGATGTTGTTGGCCGTGAGCGCGAAAGCGTCGATCGCCAGCCGGGCTTCGCCATCAGCTAGCGGTCGCGACGGCGTGCGGTTGAGTCGGCTGACGGACAGATTCGAACGATCGACGTCGATGACGACGGACATGGCTCCCCCGCTTTCCTTCTTGGTTCGGCCCATCCTCGCAGACGTTCGGTGGAGGCTTCGCAACGGCGTGCCCCTCGCTACTGTGTGGACGTGAACGGCGACCAGGCCATGCGGGAGATGGGCAAGAACCTCCCGGTCCCGACTTTCGACAGCACCCCGTGGGCCTCGGCGCCACGCCTGCGCGATGCGACCGTCGCCATCGTGACGTCGGCGGCGATCCACCGCGCTCACGACGACCGCTTCAGCGCGGGCGACACCGGCTACCGCATCATTCCCTCCGACGCGCGCGATCTGGTGATGGGCCACTGGAGCCCCAATTTCGACCACACCGGATTCCAGATCGACCTGAACGTGGTGTTCCCCATCGATCGGCTCCACGAGTTGGCTGCCGACAAGGTGATCGGCCGCGTCGCGCCTCGTCACTTCTCGTTCGCCGGCAACCAGCCCGACGATGTGTCGACCATTCGTCTCGACAGTGGCCCGGCCGCGGCCGCAGAGTTGAAGCGCGACGGCGTCGACGTCGTCTTGCTCACGCCCGTTTGACCGCTTTGTACGCGCACCGTGAGTGTGCTCGCGCATGTGATCGAAGCAGCCGGAATCGCCACGGTGGTTCTCGCCTCGATGCGTCCGGTCGTGGAGAAGATGCGTCCTCCCCGCTCGCTCTACTGCGAATTCCCCCTTGGCCGCCCACTCGGAATTCCGGCTGACGCCGAGTTCCAGCATCGGGTGCTGGCCGAGGCGTTCTCTCTCCTCGACACGACGGCCGATCACGGTCCGATCATTCGCGACTTCCCCGACGTGGTCGAGTCCGACGAACAGCCGGTCGCCTGCGCGCTACCGCCGCGCTTCGATCCGAACCTGCCCGCGTGTGTGGACGAAGCGCGCGGACTGCGCAACGCGTACGACCGCGCCGTCGCCAAACGCGGACACACCGACGTCGGCCGCGCTGTTGATGCCGACACGGTTCCCGAGGTGCTCGCGGCGTTCCACCGCATCGCGTCGGGCGATGACTGGAAGTCGGTTGCGATTCCGGGCAAGAACACCGTGGCCGTGATGCACGACATCCGCGCGTACTACGAGGAGGCGGCGCTCGAACTGGTCGGAACCGCCGGCGCACGCAGTCTCGAGGCGTGGTTCTTCGAGTCGACCGAGGCCGGCAAGACCACCCTCGCGGCGCGCCAGGCCATCAAGGACGGTGGCGGGCCGTTCCCGTTCTGGTTCTACATGGCCCCTGGCCACCGCTGAGTTCTAAGGGCGGCGTTCGCGCGCGGCCGGCATCCAGTTGGGTCCGGCGGTCTCGTCGATGCGAGCGAGGAGACGTGGGCCCACTGGTTCGATCGATTCGACGAACATCTCGGTGGCGTCACGTCCGACCGCCTGCCACTGGGCGACGCAGATCTCGTTGGTGCGCGACTCGATGTCGTCGCGCAAAGCCAATCCGGCCAGGGTGACGACGCCGTCGCGGGCCAAGCCGCGCCGCTCGAGATCGGCGAAGGCATTCGTGAGTTGCGCTTCGTCGGCCCCGCGGCTCTGGGCGATCCAGCCGCCGTAGTTGAGATGAGCGTCGTGAAGGATGCCGGCCTGCACCCGATCGATTCCGTTGGCCAGGAGCACCGCGAAGTGTGTGTCGCCGCGCCATTCGCGCAAGCAGTTCACGGCCAACCAGGCCGACACCACCGGATCGTCCACGCGAGGAGCCTCGCGATGCACGGCGAAGAGCACACGCCCCGACTCGGGAAGCGCATCGGCCGCCGCCCACAGTTGCGGTCCGAGCGCGGCCAAGTCGTCACAGATCTCGGGTGCGTAGCGCCGCAGACCAACACCAACGGCTCGATTGCGAACGTCGTAGATGGAACGCCAATCGGTGTGCTGAGCCGCGAGTTCGACTGCGAGGCGAATGAACGCCGGATGGATGGAGAAGAAGGCCGCCGTGACCGCTTGGTGTCCCGCAGGCAACAGCGGAGCGGCGCGGCTCGTGACGTAGTAGCCGAGGCCGTTCGGAACACCGAGATCCGTGTACGCCTTGATCGCGTCGGGGTCCCAGTAGATCCAACCGACGAGTCGGTGCGAGGCGAAGGCCGCGCGCCGGGTGAGATCGAGCCACTCGGGTTCCACGCCCCCATCATCGCAGGGTCGATCGGCCCGCGTAACGAACGGTCGTCACGCGTCGCCCCCATGAGCGTGCCCATTAGCGTGCCCATTAGCGTGATGGTGTGCCCGACCCGACGCCACCGCGTTCCGTGCTCGTGTATCGGTCGCTGTTCGGCGCACCGAGCGAACCGTGGCTCTTCACGCAACATCGCGACGTTCCGGGCTGGCACACCACGTATCTCACTCATCAGATCGACGCCCGAGGTGAGTTCGTCCACGACTGGGCTCGCTCACGCGTGGAAGCGAGCACCTGGGGAACGAGTCGGCTGCGACGGGCCGCGTTCATGCGCGGGCACGATCCGGTCGCCAATCGCGTGATCGCGCGGGTGAGGCCACGACTGCTGCACGCTCACTTCGGCCCGGACGGCATGATGGCCATGCGGACGGCCGAACGTCATCGGCTTCCGCTGGTGGTGTCGTTCCATGG
>CAZELU010000045.1:0-14314 GCA_964513215.1 uncultured Bifidobacterium sp. | reverse complement strand
AGTTGGGCGGCACTCTTCAGAACGACATCTTGAAGGAGTACCAGGCGCAGAAGGAATTCGTCTTCCCGCCACGCCAGTCGATGCGCCTCGTCCGCGACACGGTGGCCTTCACTGCGGCCGAGATGCCGCGCTGGCACTCCATCTCCATTTCCGGTTACCACATTCGTGAAGCCGGATCGACGGCCGCCGAAGAGTTGGCGTTCACGCTCGGCAACGGTTTCGCCTACGTCGAATTGGCGCGCCAGGCCGGATTGCCGGTCGATGCGTTCGCGCCGCGACTGTCGTTCTTCTTCAACGCCCACATCGACTTCTTCGAAGAGATCGCGAAGTACCGCGCGGCTCGTCGGATCTGGGCCCGCTGGATGAAGGAGCGCTACGGCGCCACCAGCGAACGCTCGATGCAGTTGCGCTTCCACACGCAGACCGCCGGCGTGTCCCTCACCGCGCAGCAGCCCGAAGTCAACCTCATCCGTACCGCGATCGAGGCCCTGGCCGGAGTTCTGGGCGGAACCCAGTCGTTGCACACCAATTCGATGGACGAAGCCTTGGCGCTACCCACCGAGAAAGCCGCCCGCCTCGCGCTGCGTACACAGCAGGTCATCGCATACGAGACGAACGTGGCGCATGTTGCCGATCCACTCGGAGGTTCGCACTTCGTCGAAGCCCTCACGGACGAGATGGAGGCGCGGGCCGAAGAGATCTTCGCGCGCATCGACGAGATGGGTCGCGGTTCGATGCTCGAGGGTTGCATCACCGGTATCGAAGAGAACTGGTTCCAGGGACGTATCGCCGACTCGGCCTACGAACTCGAGCGGGCCTTCAACCGCGGCGAACGCATCATCGTCGGTGTCAACCGTTTCCTCGAAGGCAACGAAGAGGACTCTCTCGACATCTTGAAGATCACCAACGAGGACGAGGCCAAGCAGCGTCAGCGCCTCGGTCAGGTGAAGCGCGAGCGCAACGAACCCGCGGTGCTCGACGCTCTCGATCGGCTGGCCAAGGACGCCGTCGATCCGGAGGTGAACCTGATGCCGGCTCTCATCGACGCATCCAATGTGTTCGCGACCGTCGGCGAGATGATGACCACCATGGCCGGAGTCTTCGGTCGACACGTCGAAGTCCCCACCATCTGATGGCTGCCATCCGCGTTCTCGTCGCCAAAGTCGGTCTCGACGGGCATGATCGTGGCGTGAAGGTGGTCGCCCGACTCCTGCGCGACGCCGGTCTCGAAGTGATCTACACGGGTTTGTTCCAGACGCCCGAGACCGTGGCGGCCGCCGCAGTGGACGAAGACGTCGACGTGATCGGTCTCTCGATGTTGTCGGGTGCTCACATGACACTCGCTCCACTGGTGGTGCAAGCCCTGCGAGCACGCAACTCCGAGATCCCTGTCGTCGTGGGTGGGATCATCCCCAATCAGGACGTGACCGAACTTCTCGAAGCGGGCGTCGCCGCGTGTCTCGGACCGGGGGCACCCGCCGAGGAAGTGGTTCAGACCGTGATCACTGCAGCCCGTGGAGAGCACCGCCGTCAAGGGGTATAGCCACGCCGGTCACGAACTTGGCGTGCTCCGAGCACACGAATGCGGCCACGTGGCCGAAGTCGTCGGGATCGCCGAGCTTGCCGGCCGGCACCGTTTTGGCGATGGCGTCCAGATCCCCGTAGAGCGACGACAGTCGATCGGTTGCGTGCAATCCGGGTTGTAGAGAGTTGACCGTGATGCCGTCACCGGCCACTTCACGCGCCAACGTCTTCAAGAAACCAGTGAGACCGGCTCGAGCGGTGTTCGACAAGATGAGTCGATCGATGGGTTCGCGCACCGACGACGACGTGATCGCGAGAATGCGACCCCACTGCTGCTTTTGCATGGCCGGAACGACGGCTTTGCACATCGCGACGGTGGAGACGAGATTGAGTCGTAGTGCCGCGTCGTACGACTCGACGGGAGTGGACGCGAAGTTGCCCGGCGGAGGCCCACCGGCGTTGGCGATCAGGATGTCGATGCCACCGATGAGTTCGTTGGTACGCGCGACCACCGAAGCCACTTGGTCGAGGTCGGCCACATCGGCCACGACGGCGTGAACCTTGCTTCCCGCTGGGAAAGAGGCGAGGGCTCGATCGAGTTTCTCCTGAGAACGTGCGGCGATGACGACGTGCACGCCGTCGGCGGCCAGAGCACGTGCGGTCGACAGGCCGAGACCACTCGATGCTCCGGTGACGAGGGCGCGGCGGCCCGAGATTCCGAGGTCCATGGTGCGGTCAGTCGATCTCGTACTGGATGGCCGCCCGCTCGGAGATGTAGTCGGCGGTGTGGGCGGCGATGAACGCCTTGTGGTCGGGGTGATCGCGGTACACGAGGTAGTCGTCGAGGCTCGCGAAATCAGCGACGACCCCGAAGTCGAAGGTTCCCGGATTCACACCGAGATTCGAGCCGAATCGGTAGTTCTTGATCTGCGGAATCTTGGCCGGCAGTTCGGACAGACCGCGCTTGGTGGCTTCGACGTGATCGGCGCCGACACCTTCTTTCCAGCGGAACAGAACGATGTGGCGAATCATGTGAACCTCAGATGTCGATGGACCAGATGGCCGGTGCGCCGGCCTCATCAGAGTAGACGACCACCAATGTGCGACCTCCGTCCGTGCCCTGTCCACTCCACGCGGCGACCGGGGTGAGCAGGCAGTCGTAATCGCCGGCGTCGTAGTCGTGGAGTCCGATGTCGATCGGTCCGGGGGCGAAGGAGAACGGCAGAGCGGTTGTTCCACCGATGAGGAGGCCCTCTTGTGTGGAGTCGGACGTGGTGAGACACGCTCCAGCTCCCGGGACGGAAGCGTTCATCGACGCTCCGGTGAAGTTGGCGACGGTCACCACGTGCTGACCCGGTGTCGCATCTTTGATGGCGTTGCTCCACGTGTCGTCCTCGGCGTCGAACCAGAACGTCGTGGCCGTCGGCCCGCCCTCGACCTCGGCGAACGACGACAGGTCGGGATAGAGGAGAATGAGACGACGAGGACCGTAGATGTCGTCCTCGCTGACGTATTCGGCAGCGAGATTGGCCTCGCTGTACGAATCGATGGTCACGGTTCCGGCCGGCACGACGACGACGTAACCCGGCATCGGCGGGTTGACACTCACCGATTCACCGAACGCCAATCCTTTGACGATTTCGTACTCGTTCACGAATCCGTTGGTCGTGACTGCGTACACGTCGACCGGACCGTTGCTCGCGTCAAGGTTCACCACTTCGACCGCCACCGGGCCGGGTTCGAAGTCGCCCGCACCACCGTCGATGTTGGTGGGGGCGGTGGCGGCCACGGCATCGAGATCGAGCCCGCACTCGGCGATGATGTACTGGTTCATGCGTTCGGCTGGTTCGGCGATGGAGAATCCGATGGCGAGCATTTCGCCCATCATCGCCTCGGGATCCGACGAGTCGGCTTCCGAGATGAATTTCACGATCTGGCCGTAGCCGTCGACCACATCGGCGACGTCAGCTTTGATCTCTTTCGGAGCCGACTTCTCGAGATCGGACAAGGCCGACTCGATCGGCGCCAGTTGCGATTCGAGGTCGTCGGGTTGCGTGGCCTCGTTGATCACCGAGTTGAGTGCGGCGAACCGATTGGCCGCTGCGCAGAAATCACCCGAGTCACCACCGCTCTCGGAGAATCCGGTGTCGCCGTCGCCACCGCCTCCGCAGGCAACGAGGAGAAGGGATGTGAAGACGAGCGGAATCAGACGACGCATGGGCCTGACAGTACTGCGCTGACCGACCGGGCGAGTCAGAGCGAATTCAAGATCGTGTGAAGACGTGCATCGGCACCGGGGCGCGCGCCGATGTGTTCGATCACCCAGGCCGACACGCGAGTGGCGTGGTGAGCGGCGTCGATGGACGAACCGTGTTTCAGGTAGTGAGCCAGAAAAGCCCCGGCGAACGAATCGCCGGCTCCCGTGGCGTCGACGAGACGATTGGTGGCGGGTGGAACGCGTACCGCATCGGTGCCGTCGTAGACGAGCGCTCCGTCGGCATCGAGTTTGAGCACGACCAAGGCATCGGGGAAGAGTTTGGTGAGTCCCTCAGCGATCTCGTTCGGGTCGTCGGCGCCGGTGAGAACCTGACCCTCTTCCTTGTTGGGCAACACGATGTCGATGTCGAGGTCGCTGCAGGTGTCGAGAAAGTTCGACACCCCCATCTCTTGAATCATCTGGAACGAACCCGGGTCGAACGAGATCGTCGCTCCGTTCTCGTGCGCCCAGCGCGCCGCTTTGCGGGCGGCTGAGCGCGGAGGGTCGGTGAAGAAAGACCAGGCGGTGAGGTGAAGGTGTCGGCACGAACCGATCACGTCGAGCGGCAGCTCGGACGGCATGAGATAGAAGTCGGCGCCGTGGCCCGAGACCATCGATCGTTGTCCGGTGTGATCGACGAAGACGGCGACCGAACCAGTGGAGTGGGCTTCGGTTTCGACGAAGTGCGCGTCGACCTTCTCGCGCTGCAGATCTTCGACTGCGAGTTGTCCGAAACGATCGCGACCGATCTTGCCCACGAACGACGTGGGGAGATGGTTGCGGCTGGCCCACACCGCGACGTTGGCGGCGCTGCCACCCGGTGTGAGCATGACTTCACCGAACGTGTCGCCGCCACGAAGCAATTCGTTGTTGGTGCGGATCAACACGTCCCACGCGAAGTCGCCGAGAACGCACAGGTCGGTCACGCGAATCACGGTATCGGCGGTTGAATAGGACCGATGTCGTCGGGTCGCAGTTCGCTGGTCGTCCCGGCCGTCGCCTCGGTGTGGCTCATCTGGGGCTCCACATACCTGGGTATCGAAATCGGCCTCGAGACGCTGCCGCCGTTCTTCATGCAGGGATCGCGGTTCGTTCTGGCGTCGGTACTCGTGCTGGCCTGGCTGAAGTGGCGTGGCACGCCGTGGCCGACCTGGCGTCAAACGCGCAACGCTTCGGCCATCGGCGTCATGCTGCTCATCGGCGGTCTCGGACTCGTGACGCTGGCCGAGGACCGCGGGGTCGACACCGGCTTGGTGGCCACGATCATCGCGATTCAGCCGATGCTCATGTCGCTGTGGGGTGGTTTGTGGCGTCAGTGGCCGCGCCGTTGGGAATGGATCGGTATGGCGATCGGTCTGGGTGGCGTGGTGATCCTCGTGGCCGACAACGGGCTGAGTGGTTCGTGGGGTGGGGTCGCGCTCGTGTTCGTCGCCTCGTTCAACTGGAGCCTCGGCTCGGCCATCAGTCGTCGCATCGACATGCCGAGTGGTGTGATGACCACGGGCATCGAAATGGCAGCCGCTGCAGTGGGGTACTTGCTCATCTCACTGGCCCGTCAGGAGGACGTCGCCATGCCGAGTCTGCGCAGTTCACTGGCTGTTCTTTACCTGGTGACATTCGGCTCGATCATCGCCTTCACCGCGTTCACTTTCCTGATCTCGACCGTTCGGCCGCCGTTGGCCATGAGCTACGCGTACGTGAATCCACTCATCGCGGTGGTACTCGGCGTCTTGTTCGCGGATGAATCGGTGTCGGCAAATATGGCGATTGCGCTCCCGGTGATTTTGGTCGGGGTCGCGATCGTCACCAACGCGTCTCGGTCGGTACAGTCGGACACGTGAAGCGGCTCGCGGTTCTGGCATGTCTCGCCATGGTGACGTTGGCGTGTGGCAACGAGAGTGCCGACGCGCCGGCGGCTGCCGTCGAGTCGACAACGGTTGAATCAGTCGCCGCCGAATCGACTTCGCCAGCGACGAATCCCGTTGCTCCGGTGGGCCTCGTGTCGCGTGACGACGTGGTCATCACAGCGCCCACCGTTCTGTGGTTCTGGGCGCCCGGTTGAGGCAGTTGCAACGCTGAAGCGCCCTCGGTCGAGGCCGCATTCCAACAGTATGGATCGCAGGTCCAGTTCGTCGGTGTGGCCTGGGCCGGATCCACTCAGTCGATGCTCGATTTCATCGATCGCCACGACTTGTCGTTCGCGAACATCGAGGACAGCGACGGGCAGGTGTTCGGCGAGTACGGAGTTCCGTATCAGCCGGCGTGGGTGTTCCTTGCAGCCGACGGCACGCTCACCCGAGTGCAGGGATCGCTCGACGGCGAGCGCCTGGCTGAATACATCGCCGAGATCATCTGACTAACCTCCGATCCATGGGGGAGACACCGGTGCACGTTCCGACGCGTGGATCGTTGCCGGCTCGCGTTGGCGTCGGAGTTCAGTCGGTTCCCGATCACGGTCCGTCGGTGATGGACGCCTCGGTGTATCGCGACCCGGTTCGCTACGAACTCGAACGCACCAAGGTGCTCACGTCCCACTGGTTGTTGGCCGGTCGATCCGAACAGGTTCGCGAACCGGGGGACTGGCTCACGTACGAAGGTCACGGCGAGTCCATCGTGATCACCCGGCAGCCCGATGGTGCGCTCGCGGCGTTCCACAACGTGTGTCAGCACCGCGGGCCAGCGTTCGTGACGGCGATGACCGGCTGTGCGGCACGACGTTTCACGTGTCCGTACCACGGATGGGTGTACGACACGACGGGGCGTGTGGTCGGGGTGCCCGAACGAGAAGATTTCGATCCCACCCATCTCGACGGTCTGCGTGCTCCAGCGGTGGCTGCCGACGAGTGGGGCGGCTGGGTCTGGATCAACTTGGCCGGACCGGAGGCGGCGACTCCGTTGCTCGACGCCATCGGTGCCGACATCGTGAGCGACCTCGGTGCGTTCCGTATGGAAGACATGGTTCTGCACGAAGTTCTCGAGTTCGACGTGCCGGTCAACTACAAGGCCGTCGTCGACGGATTCAACGAGATCTACCACGTGACCGAGTTGCATCACGTTCCGCCGGAATTCACCAAAGCCGCTCGCTGCGCTTCGTTCCACATCGTGGGCGACAACTACATGTGCTTCGTTCCCAAGCCCGAGCATCTGGCCGAACTCGAGTCGGTCGACTACGACCACCATCAGTACGCCATCTGCCACTACGTGGTGTTCCCGAACACGGTTTTCAACTGCAACCCCGAGCACATTCAGGTGTTCCAGCCCATTCCGATCAGCGTCGACCGCACGCGTTTTCTCTGCTGGGAGATCGTGTATCCGGGCGACCAGAACGATCCGCAGTACGCGAAGTACTGGAAGAAGACCATGCTCCACTGGGCCGGTTTGAAGCACGTGGTGGGGGAGGACATCGGCATTTACGAGCAGATGGCCCGCACCAAGAACTCGAGCGGGTTCAGGCAACAGGTCCTCTCCGAGCGCGAATGCAAGATCGCGCATTATCACGAGAACATGGATCGCAAGATCCGAATCTGACCTGCTCACACTGCTTTTTCGGAGTTTTTCTCAAGGCCTGAAGCGGGGCGTTCGATACCCATCCCGTGAAACGGATGGCCACGATCGTCGTCGGAGCGGTGCTCGCTCTGGGCGTGTTCGCATCGCCGGCCTCGGCCAACTCGAACAAACCCACGGTGGGCTACGTCGTGAAGGCCGGAGATTCGCTCAGTCGAATCGCGTCGAAGGCCGGTGTGTCGCTCGATGCTCTGCTGGCCGTCAATGGTTTCAAGCGCACGACCGTGATTCTCCCCGGCCAGACGATCGCCCTTCCGGGAACCTCGAAGACGGTGGCCGTGCAGTCCGTGGCTGTGCGGTCCGGTGCCATCGGCGGCGCGTACACAGTCGTGGCGGGAGATTCGCTCAGTCGAATCGCGTCGAAGGCCGGTGTGTCGCTCGATGCACTCTTGACCGCGAACGGCTTCCAGCGCACTTCGGTGATCGTCCCCGGACAGAGCATCGCACTGCCGACCGGGGCGTCAGTGCCGTCGGCTCCGGGCGCGGCCCCATCGGTGGTCTCGGTGGCAGCCAAGCCGTCTCGTGTCGATCGGGTCGTCGAGTTCGCGCGCGCTCAAGTGGGCAAGCCGTATCAGTTCGGATCGGCTGGCCCCGATGCGTACGACTGCTCGGGTCTCGTGCGTGCCGCCTTCAAGCAGATCGGTATCGACCTTCCGCATCAGAGCCTCCTCCAGTCCCAGCGCGGTGTCGCGGTCGACTGGATCAACGACGACATCCGCGCCGGCGATCTGGTGTTCACGTTCTCGTCGCGGAACCCCACGCAGATCAGCCACGTTGGCATCGCGATCAGCGCGACCGAGTGGATCGAAGCTCCGTTCACTGGAGCAGCCGTTCGCATCACTCGTCTGCCGAGCGATGCGCGCATCCAGGCCGTGCAGCGCATCCTCGCCGACTGACCGATCACGTCCATCGCCGGGTCTCGTAGGCTTCGGCGATGAGCTTCACGAATCTGCGTCTCGACATCGACGGCCGCATCGCGCACCTCACGTTCGCTCGACCCCGTCGACTCAATGCCCTGTCGAAGGACTTGCTGCGCGAAGTCGTGAGCGCATGTGACGAGGTGAATCGACACGAGGCCGTTCGTGTCATGGTGGTGAGCGGGGAAGGCACCTCGTTCTCGGCTGGTTTCGATCTGAGTGACTTCGCATCGAGTGATGCGAGCCCGCGCGAGAGCGCCGATCTCGGTCGACTGGCCACCGAGGCTCTGACGAACGTGCGGCCGCTCACGATCGCGGCCATCTCGGGTAACTGTGTCGGCGGCGGATTGGTGCTGGCGGGTGCGTGCGACCTGCGTGTGGCGGCCAGCGACGTTCGCTTCTCGATTCCGGAAGTCGACCTCGGAATCCCTCTGGCGTGGGGCGGCATTCCGCGGCTGGTGCGCGAGATCGGCCCGGCTCTCACCAAAGAACTGGTCCTGACCTGTCGGCCGTTCGGTGCCGACGAGGCCAAGACCATTGGATTCCTGAACGAAGTGGTCGCACCCGATCGTGTGATCGACCGTGCGAACGAGCTGGCTCGATCGTTGGCCGACAAACCGCAGTACGCGCTCACCGTCACCAAGCAGCAGGTCAACGCGGTGATGGAAGAGATCGCCGGAACCGGTCGGAACACCACCGACGCCGAGGTGCTGGTGTTCGCGATGCGCGACCCCGAGAGCCGTGAGGCGAGTCGCCGATACCTGGAGGCGCGTGCTCGGCCCCGGTGAGCGGTGCCGCAACCCCTAATGTGACGTCCGGGTGAGACGCTGGGGTGAGGCGTCGAGACCAGGTGTCGAGGGGCGCCTGAAGGGGGACAACCGTGTTCGATTACGTGGTCAAGGGTGGAACGCTCGTCGACGGGACCGGGTCGGCACCGCGCGCGGGCGATGTCGCGGTGAAAGACGGACGCATCGTCGAAGTCGGCGGTTCCATCACCGAATCAGCTCGCGAGGTGATCGATGCCGACGGCGCGTTGGTGACGCCAGGTTGGGTCGACGTGCACACTCACTACGACGGTCAGGTCAGTTGGGACGATGTGATGGATCCGTCGGCCGGCAACGGGGCGACCACCATCGTGATGGGTAACTGCGGTGTCGGATTCGCGCCGGTACGTCCTGGTAGCGAGAAGGCACTCATCGAACTGATGGAAGGTGTCGAGGACATTCCTGGCACCGCGCTCTACGAAGGAATCGAGTGGGGTCGGTGGGAGTCGTTCACCGACTACATGGACTACATCGGATCACGTCGCTACTCGCTCGACATCGGTGCACAGATCGCCCATGGTGCATTGCGCTACTACGTGATGGGTGAGCGTGGTGCGCGCAACGAAGACGCGACGGCCGATGATCTCGTGGCCATGTCGAAGATCGTGACCGAGTCGCTGCGCGCCGGAGCGTTGGGGTTCACCACGTCGCGGACCATCGGCCACCGAGCACTCGACGGATCGCCGGTGCCAGGAACTTTCGCGCCGGCCGAGGAGATCGCCGCTCTCGCCGACGCGATGGCCGCGGCCGGACGCGGTGTGTTCGAGATGATTCCGGCCGGAACCGTGGGCAAGTTGGAAGGACTCGGCGGCGAACGAACCACTCCACACGACGAACACGCATTGATGGCCGAGTTCTCGCGGCGCAGCGGTCGACCGGTCACGTTCACGCTCGTGCAGTCGCCCGACTATCCGCCCGACACCTGGCGCGAACTCCTCGATGCCACCGTGACGGCGAATCGTTCCGGCGCTCGCCTCAACCCTCAGGTGTCGTCGCGACCCATCGGCTTGGTGTCCGGACTCTCGGGCTACCACGCGTTCCTCCGTCGACCCACGTACATGAAGTTGGCCTCGTTGCCGCTCGATCAACGAGTTCGCGAGATGGCCAAGCCAGAAATCAAAGCGGCGATCTTGTCGGAGTCGGATGTTCCGGTCGAACGCCCGGGATCGATGGCGACCACCTATCGCCTCTTCCAGATGGCGGCGCCGTTCCTGTATCCGCTCGGCAACCCGGTCGACTACGAGCCGACGCCCGATCGCATGCTCGGCGCGTTGGCCACGGCCAAGGGCGAGGACGTGTTGAGCGTTCTGTACGACCACCTCATCAGCGACGGTGGACATTCGATGTGTGCACTGATGGGCGGCGCCGACGTTCACCAGCGCATGGAAGTGCTGCGCGAGATGCTCGTCCACTCCGAGACCGTCACCGGCCTGTCGGACGCGGGTGCGCACGTGACACTCATCTGTGACGCGACCATGCCCACCACGCAACTCACGTTCTGGGCCCGTGATCGCCACCAGGGTGAGCGGATTCCGATCGAATTCCTCGTGCACAAGCAGACCGCGCGTAATGCCGATCTGTACGGGTTGTCCGATCGCGGCCGCTTGGTGCCAGGTCTGCGTGCCGACCTCAACGTGATCGACTTCGAGAACCTCACCGTGGCGCCGCCACGCGGTTTCGACGATCTGCCTGCGGGCGGTACGCGTCTCATCCAGCCGGTGCGCGGTTATCTCGCCACGATGGTGAACGGGCGCGTGACCCGTCGCAACGACGCCGACACCGGAGAGCGTCCCGGCACGCTGGTGAGGGGACTCTGACATGAACGCGCACGAGATGATGGAGGCGCTCACCGACACGAGCCTCACCCGCGAGCAAGGTATTCAGCGCATGATCGACTTCATGGCGCCGCAGGGTTCGCGCTACTACGACGCGATCTACGGGTCGTTCTTCGGTCGCGAGGCCATCGCGGGTTGGCTGATTCCGACGATGGCCGAGATCGAGTTCATCGAATTCCGCCCCACCCAGCCCGCGGCGCTGCTCGACGACGGCGAAGGCGGCACGTCGATCGACGAGTGGCAGATGTTCGCTGGCGACATGCCCCTGTCGAAGGGTGTGAGCGTGCGTCGCTATCGCGACGGGTTCATCACCTGGGCCTGCGACGTGTACGACACCGGACCGTTCCGCCAGCCCGGTCCGAACGGGGAAGTGGCACCGTTGCCACCGGCGCCGTCGCTCGAGGGCTGGGATCGTTGGGCCGGAACTCCGGTGACGGCGGCTCGTGATGTCGATTTCGACAAGGACTGCGATCAGTTCCACCCCACCGACTCCGTCTACATCGATCCGATCTTCGGTGAGTTCCGGGGGCAGGCCCGCATTCGAGAGTGGATGGTCGACGTGATGCCGAAGTGCGGCAACATCGAGTTCTCGCCGGTGGGTCCCGAACTCAATGACGGCAATACGTACGTTCAGGAGTGGGTGCAGATGGCCGTGCTGCCGAGCGGTGAGCGGGTGCCCATGACCCGCGGAACCAGTGTGCGTCGCTACCGCGACGGGTGGACGGTCTACGCAGCCGACTACTTCGACACGGCGACCGTGATGACGCCCGCGGTCATGAAGGCGAGCATCGAGTGCGGTTCGACCATCGGTGTGGACGACATCATGAAGTGGCGCGCGGTCAGCTGAACTCGCGCAGGCGCACCGACAGACAGGTGACGCACCCTTCCAACTTGATGTACTCGGAGATGTCGACGCAGATCGGCTCGTAGCCGAGGTCGCGGAACATCTGCGCGCTCCGCGGCGCATCGGCGGCCATCAGGAGACGCTTGTCGTCGATGAGGACCACGTGGGCCCCGGACTCCTCGGGCATCGACAGATACTTCGGGAACGCCGACGAGTCGTCGACGGCGGGGTCCCACCCGACGACCGTTCCATCGGGGAGAGCGGTCACTGCCGACTTCAGGTGGAGAACCTTGGTGACGGGTACGGCCACGACCCGGGCACCCATGGGTTCGACGATGGCGGCGAACTGGTCGATGCCGGCTTGATTGGTACGACCGCCGCGACCGATGTAGATGGTGTCGCCGATCTTGAGTACGTCACCGCCGTCCATGGTGCCGGGGGCCTCGATGCGGGCGATGCGACAACCGAGTTCGCGGACGATCGGTTCGACGGCGTCGATCTCGGGCTTGCGGGTGTCGTCACCCGGGCGGGTGATGATCGCCACGTCGCGGAACATGACGACGGCGTCCTCCACGAACACGCAGTCGGGGCACGAGTCGAGGGTCGGAACCTCCCGAACTGCCCAGCCGGCGTCGCGCAGGACGTTCACGTACGTCTCCCATTGCCGACGAGCCAATTCGATGTCGACGGGCCGGCGTTCGAGGTGGGTGAGAACCCCATCGGCGAGTCGTGAACTCGTACGGCGAACCAGCGCTACGGTCATCCGGCCAGGCTACGACGCTCCTACAATTTCCCCGGGGAGCAAGGGGGAAACATGGCCCACGATCTGATCATTCGCGGCGGCACACTCATCGACGGAACGGGAGCGGCTGGCGTTCGCGCCGATGTCGCCGTCGACGGTGATCGCATCACGGCCATCGGCGATCTCGCGGCCGAAACGGCCAAGCAGCAGATCGATGCGAGCGGCAAGGTGGTCACGCCGGGCTTCGTCGACCTGCACACGCACCTCGATGCCCAGGTCGCGTGGGATCCGTACATGACGTCGTCCTCGTGGCACGGCGTCACCACCGTCCTCACCGGCAACTGCGGTGTCACGTTCGCTCCGGTGGCACAGAACTCGAAGTCGTATCTCGCTGAACTCATGGAGAGTGTCGAGGACATTCCGCGCGAGGCGATTCTCAACGGTTTGCCGTGGGACTGGGAGACCTTCCCGCAATACCTCGATTCGGTTCAGCGTCTGCGACCGGCCCTCAACGTCGTGGGCTTGCTCGGTCATTGCGCGGTTCGCTACCACGTCATGGGCGATCGCTCGATGGCCGAAGACGCCGTGGCGACTCCCGACGAATTGGCTCAGATGCGCGACATCGCCGCCGAGGCAATTGCCGGTGGCGCCGTCGGCTTCTCCACCTCGCGCATCCTCGCTCACGTCGTGCCCGACGGTCGCAAGGTTCCGGGAACGTACGCCCCCATCGACGAATACCTGGCTGTTGCCGATGGCATGAACGAAGGCGGCGGCGGCCTGTTCCAGGCCGTGCTCGACTTCGAGACGAAGTTCCAGCACGAGATCGACTTGTTGCGGGCCATGGCACGTCGCGGTGGTCGCGTTCTGTTCTCGGGTGGTGTCGGCAACGGAAACGCCGATGCCGCTGGTTTCTGGAACGGCATGCTGGCCGACATCCGCGCCAACGACGGCGACATCACCGCGATCTCCATGACGCGACCCAGTGGAAGTTTGATGGGCTTGTACCAGGTGCCACCGGTTGGCAGTTCGCGTTGGCGGGCCGTGATGTCGTTGCCAACACTCGACGAACGACTGGCCGCTCTCGCTGACGCGTCCACTCGGGCCGAATTGATCGAAGAGGGTAAGGCCCGTGGCACGTGGTACGACCCGCAGTACATCCACCCGCTGGGGCAAGGGGCGGTTCCCGAGTACGACGTCGAGGGTGGTGAGTCACTTGCCGAGATCGCGGCACGAGTCGGCAAGCACCCGGTCGAAGTGATCGTCGAACGTCTGCTCGAGTCGCAGGGTCGCGAGTTGTTCAACGTGTGGTTCTTCAATCGCAATCGCGCGAACATTGGCGAGTTCTTGAAACTCGATGCCGTGGTGCCGGGTCTCGGCGATGCCGGTGCGCACGCCGGCCAGATCTGCGATGCCGACGCGCCCACGCACTACCTGGCGTATTGGGCGCGCGATCGCAAGATCGCCACGTTGCCCGATGCCGTGAGCCGTCTCACGTCGAAGCCGGCCGCGGTGCTCGGCCTGATCGATCGAGGAACCGTACGAACCGGCGCATTCGCCGATCTCAACGTGTTCGATCCTGATGCGCTGCAGGTCGGCTACCCCGAGTATGTGAACGACTTCCCGAATGGCAAGGGTCGTCTACGGGTCGGGGCCACTGGCTACGCGGCCACACTCGTCAACGGTGAAGTGGTCACCGAGAACGGTGTGAACACCGGGGCTCGTCCGGGACGAGTCGTGCGCGAATTCGCCCGCTGAATCAGCCGACGACGTCGGCGTGATGTGCCGCCACCAGGTCGGGGTACGAGCG
>CAZELU010000044.1:3302-14736 GCA_964513215.1 uncultured Bifidobacterium sp. | reverse complement strand
ATGAAGTAGTTGGCGAAGGCCGACACCATCGGCATCACGAAGAGGAACACCATCGTGGTGGCGTGCATCGTGAACATCTGGTTGTACTGATCGGCGCTGAGCACCTTGCCGTCGGGGCCCATGAGCTGAAGACGAATCAGCAAGGCCTCGACACCGCCGATGATGAAGAACACGAAGGCGGCGACGCCGTACATGATGCCGAGCTTCTTGTGGTCGACCGTGACGATCCAGTCGCGCCACGAGTTGCTGGCAGCCGGGCGCTTGAACACGCCCAACGCTTCGCTGGGCTTCACACCCACGGTGGCACCGCCGGCCACGGCGATCTCGGTGGAGGGACGTTCGATGATGGCCATCTCGGAGTTCTCCTTACTTCCGCTCGAGCAGATAGGCGACGATGGCGTCGATCTGATCTTCGGTCAGGCCGAGTGCAGGCATACCGCGGTACTTGCCGTCGGTCTCCTGCAACTTGGTGGGGTCGACATACATGGGCTTCTTCTCCGGTGAGTTGCGGAGCCACTCGCGGAGATCCTTCTGATTGAGACAATCGGCGCTCACACCACTGAGGTACTTCGCACCGAACTCGTCGGACGACGCGTTCCAGACGTCGTCACGGCACGACTGCGTGAGCAGATCCCACGACGCACCGGCGAACGTATTGCGCGTCATGAGGTTGGTGAGGTTGGGTGCCGCACCCGACACCACGTACTGCTCGGGAGCCGACACGATGAGATTGCCCTCAGCGTCGGCCAGGCCGTTCACCTGGTGGCAACGGCTGCACTGCTGGATGTAGAGGGCTTCGCCTTCCTTGGCCAGGGTGCCCTCGGCCGGCGACTCGTACGGGGCCAGCTGATTGGCGACCCACGCGTCGAAGTCGGCGCGCTTCAACACGATCGTCTCCATGCGCATGTAGGCATGGGAGAGACCGCAGAACTCGGTGCACTGTCCGGCGTAGATACCGGGCTTCGACCCCTCGAGGCGTAGCAAGTGCACGCGGCCCGGGACACCGTCTTTCTTGCCGTTGAGCTTCGGGATCCAGTACGAGTGGATCACGTCGCGACTGGTCACACGGAGAAGAACTTTGGTGTTCTCGGGAATCACCAACTGACCAGAAGTGACGATCGGCTGACTGAGGCCGTACTTGTCGGCGTTGTCGCCGATGGCCGGGTAGTCGTACTCCCACCACCACTGCTGGCCGGTGACGTTGACGATCATCTCGGTGTCGTCGGTCTTGGCGAGATCGAAGATGGTGCGAGCAGTGGGAATGGCCACGCCGATGAGGATCAGCACTGGAATGACGGTGAGCGTGATCTCGACGGCTGGCTTGCCGTGCGTCTGCTCGGGGATTCCCTGACCACGATCGCGATACCGGAAAACCACCCAGGCCACCGCGGCCACGACGATGACACCGACGATGCCAGCCACGAGGAACACCGGCTGCTGCAAATTGTCGATCATTTCGGCATTGGGCCCAGCGGGCTGCCAGGTGTCCTGCGGAGCGTCCTTGGCACAGCCGGCCAGGGCGGCCAGGCCGGCCGCAGCGCCAGCGAACGACAGGACGCGACGACGACGGGGGTTCTTCATCGGATCTCCGGATGATGGTTGCGACGAGGTTGACATGGTGCTCTCACTCACGGGACGAAGACGTCGATCTTGGCGCCCTCGACTCCGGGGACGGTGATGGTGAACGGTTCGTCACTTGCGGAAGATGGCTTGGGGATCACGACGGTGACGGCCTGCTGGCCACCCTTTTCAACTTTGGACGTGCAGGCTTCGAGCGCGGTTTCCTTCTCGACGCCGTCACCCAGATCTTCAACGACCTTGCCGAAGCTCAGGACCATGCGACGGGCCTTGTCGCTCTCGTTGATGAACAAGATGGTGGACGGGTTTGAGCGCTGGATGGAGATTGCGGACTGAGCACCCGGATATCCGGTGGCCTCGGCGTAGAGACGACCGTCCTCAGTGAGAATGACGTTGGCGAGGATGCTGCTCTTCATGGCAACTGCGCGCGACGCCTTCTTGTCGGAGTATTCCTTCTCCTCGGTGCAACCGCGCTCCGCGAAGTGATCTTCTTCGGCAGCCTCGACGAGTTGCTCACGCTCACCGTCGAGAGCGGTGGCCACACCTGTTCCGGCCAGAGCCACGAGTACGACGCCGAGGATCGCGCCGACGACGCGACGATTCACGTCACGGCGCAACGCGATGAGAGCACCGAAGAACAGGATGACCGCACCAACGACAGCGAACACGATTGCGCCGGCTGACTTGCTCAACGCGAGGAACACGCGCGAGAACGACAGCACGATCACCGAGAGCAGCAATGCTCCAGCGATCGGAAGTTCGAGTGGGTGGACGATGTAGTCGCGAACCTTGGTGTTGTAGTCGTTGCTCGCCGACGCACGCTCGGCCCAGTTGCTGACCATCCACTCGGCCAACATCGCGATGAGGAGCGCCACGCCGACCTTGAAGATGCCGGGCGAACTGATGAGGCCCACCACGGTGACACCGGCCGACACCGCAGTGCCGAAGGGCCACAGGCTGCGGCCCACCGACTTCTGAGCGGCCGCCGACGTGCCGTGAGCCGACGTGTCGGTGGACAGAACGTGACCGTCACGGGTGTACGAGGCGATGGCACCCATGAAGATGAACGCCACGGCGAGGAACGCGAACATCACCGAGCCGAGTTGCTGGCCCTCGTTGGCCACGAACCAGACGAAACCGGCCGCGAGCGAGCCCGCACCGAGTCCGTAGAGAAGTTTGGAACTAGTGGTGATCATCATGTCGCCTCGTCACTTCTGCACGTACACCACGAACCACACGGCAGTGAATGCCGCCGTGAGGAAGTACCAATACAGGGCATGTGCCGACAGAGTCGGCACGTCGGAGTTGCCGCGACCGAGGTAGCGGAACGTGGCAACCGCCGTGTACACGATTCCGGCGATCACCAAGAAGGTCATCACGCCGGTGATCGCGTAGAACATCGAGTTGAAAGCGCCGCCGCGAACGTCGACACCCATCTGCGACCAGATGAAGAGTTGAGCGTTGAGCGTGGCGAGACCCATGAGAAGCGTCATGCCGAGAGCCATGCCCGCGTGCTGGCGGTCGTTGCGCTTGGCCGACCACACGGCCCACTGCGCCATGACGCACACCACACAGAACGCGATGAGCATCATGTTGGCGGCAACTTCCGGGACGACGATGTCCTTGGGCATCCAGTCCTTGATGGGGCCACGGCGCGGCGACTCGCGGAACGGCGCATCGGCGCGGAACTGCGCCCAGATGGCGAGCATTCCACCGACCAACATCGTTGCGGCAGCCGAGACCAACGCCGTGCCGACGAAGACTTGGCGCTTCGGGGCCGGCTGAGGTGCGGGGGGCAGCGTGAGCATCAGCCAACCTTCCCTGAGTTCTTGATGTCTGCGAGCGGATACTCCGAACCGACCACGATCAAATCGGAGAAGTTGTCGGCGGGCGGCGGCGACGACGTCGCCCACTCGAGAGTGGTGCCATCCCACGGATCGTCACCAGCGGGTTCGCCGGCCGTGAAACTACGCACGGCCAGACCGACGAACGCGAGGCTCACGAGCAACATGAGAGCGAACGCGCCAGTGGTGATGACGTTCCAGAGTTCTTGCGGACCGCTGTACGCGAAACCGTCCACGATGCCGGCGGGCTGATCGGCGAAGCCAGCGATCATGTACGGCAGCGAGCCGAGTGCAGTGGCCACGAATCCGAGCAAGGCGAGCGGAAGCGCGGCCTTGTCGGGAATGCGACGACCCCACAACTTCGGACCCCAGTAGGTGAGGCCACCGAACGCGAGGAGCACGGTTCCGAACGTGACCGCCACGTACGAGCCGGCTTCGAAGATGGTGCCGCCGAGTGCGGCATCTTCGACGGTGTACAGAAGATGCGACGCGGCGCCGAGCAGAATCATGAGCAGGCCGAGTACCGCGAACGGAAGCGGTGCCGCCAACATGGGCTTGGCGCTCTTGAGCGTGAGCATGGTGAGGCCGAGCACACCGAGCAGACCGAGCAGCGGAATCACGTTGACGAGTCCGAACGGAAGAAGATCGGCGATCTTGGTGCCAAGACCCGAGAAGAACCCATCGCCTTCCCACGGCAACGTGACCGCACGGTGCGTGAGCGACGCGAAGATCGCCACCGACACCAAACCGACCGCAACGTTGGCGGCCGGACGCTGGGCGAGCCGTGTGCGTCCGAGCACGGGTACCGCATCGAGCACGAAACCCAGAACCGGAATGGCGAGCACATAGGTGAACGGCTGCGAGATGGCCCAACCGACCCAGTCGTTGACACCGAAGTTGCCACCGAACGCGGCGCGCGCGTACCGGTGATCGACGTAGAGATACACCGAGGTTCCGATGAACACCGGAAGGCTCATGAGCAGGGCGATCGATCCGACGAACGACGACCACGAGAAGAACGGTGCGCGCAACAATCCCATGCCGGGGGTGCGCGACGTGAGACCGGTGACGGCGATGGACAGTGCGGCCATGGCCAGGCCGAGAACCATCACCACTGAGGCGGCGAGATACAGATCGACCATTTCGGATTCGCCACCCGACGGGCCACCGTTACCGATGATGGCGGCCACCGAGAGGGTGAGACCGGTGAGCCACATCCAGAAACCGCTGGCCGCGACCCGGGGGAACGCGATGGAACGCGAGCCCAACTGCAACGGAACGATGGCGACGGCCAAACCGATCACGAGGGGCGCAACCGCACCGAACGTGAGAAGGAGTCGCGCCGCCGACAACACCTGCGTGGCCGAGCCGGAGTCGAGGAGTTGAAAGCCCTCGGCATCGATTCGTTCGAACGCGACGAGCACGGCGAGAACGAGTCCGCCGAGCAGGCCGAGAAGACCGGTGCCGATGAAGAGGCGACCGACCTGCTTGTGATCGGCGGTGGTGAGCCACGCGACAATGGCAGGCGCGTCAGTCGACGACGCTGCTCCAGCCGCGTGGTGGGTCTCGGTGGATGTCATTCGAGATGGCTCGCTTCTCGCGCACAGAGGGAGGCCGAGGCTTCCCGGGGTGACAGGGGTGGACAAGGAAATCCGAACACCGAGATTACCCATTCGCCCCAGGTCAGACCGAAATCACGACCCCATCTGCCAGGGCAAAGAAGCGAGAGTCACACCCCGTGACGAATGAGGACATCGGCCGCCATCGCGACGAAGAGAACCGTCACGTAGGAGATCGAGAACGCGAACAGTCGCATCGATCGGGCCGGGGTCGGGTTCCGACCGAGGTCGATGGTGCCGAGCATGAATCCGAGGCCGAGGACCAGGGCCGAGACCCAATACAGGGGTCCGAGGTCGGCCACCGGAGCCAGAACGAGGGTGCTAGCCGTCAGAACGACCGTGTATGTGAACATGTGACGCACCGTGGTGGTCATGGAGGAGACCGTCGGGAGCATGGGCACATTGGCGGCCCGGTAGTCATCGGCGTGGCGGATCGCCAGGGCCCAGAAGTGGGGTGGGGTCCACAGGAAAATGGCTGTGAACAGGACAAATGGCTCCCAATCGAGCGAATTTCGGACCGCCGCCCAACCCACCAGTACCGGGACAGCCCCAGCCGCCCCACCGATCACGATGTTCTGACGGCTGGTTCGCTTGAGCCACAAGGTGTAGATGAAGACGTAGAACAAGGTGGCCGACAAGGCCAGGACCGCCGAGAGCAGATTGGCCCCGGCCCAGAGCACGGCGAAGGCCAGGGCTTCGAGGGCCAGGGCGAAGACCAGGGCCGACCGCGGGGCGATGAGTCCCGTGACCAGGGGTCGGTTCCGGGTCCGTTCCATCAACTGGTCGATGTCGCGGTCGACGACCATGTTGATGGCGTTGGCGCCACCAGCGGCCAGGCTCCCACCCAGCAAGGTGATGAACAGCAGGCCCCAATCGGGCCAACCCTGCTCGGCCAGCACCATGGTGGGCACGGTCGTGATGAGGAGCAGTTCGATGATGCGCGGCTTGGTGAGTGCGACATAGCCACCCAGAACCGACCGAGGCGCGCGACGAGGACCATGGGCTGACACGCCACCCGGGGCCAACCGGGACGGGACGAGGGGGCGCGTTGCCATCACGGAGATGGTACGGGGGTGCGAAACCCCTGGCCAACCGCGACAATGGAACTGTGGGCATCGAGTGCGTGACTCTGGTCGCCGCAGCACCCTCCACGATCGAAAAACCCGATGTGCGCAACGAAGAAACCGTTGCGCCTGACAATCCGTGGGTGGTCCTGGTCTGGAACGACCCGATCAATCTCATGAGCTACGTCACCTACGTGCTCCAGAAGTTGTTCGGTTACAGCCTGCAGAAGGCGACCGAGCTCATGCTCGACGTTCATCACAAAGGCAAGGCTGTCGTGAGCAGTGGCTCGCGCGAGAAGGCCGAGATGGATGTGTTCCGCCTGCACGAACACGGTCTGTGGGCCACCATGCAGAAGGACGGATCGACCGGCAAGGGTGCGTCGGAATGATTCGGCGCCGACGTGAACCCGTGTACCGAACGTCATCGGGCTTCGTCCTCAATCTCGACGACGATCAGCGTCACTTGTTGCGCCGCCTCATCGGTGAAGTGCGCGAGCTGATCACCACCGGATCGAGTGACGACGCCAAGATGCGGCGACTCTTCCCACCCGCTTACACCGACGATGACGCTCTCGACTCGGAGTACCAACGATTGATGCGCGAAGAACTCGTGGCCAGCCGCCTGAGTTCGATCTCCGTGATCGACGATTTCCTCGCCGCCACCGACGGTCGCGCCATGTCGACCGCCGAGGTGGAAGCCTTCGCCTCCTGTCTCAACGCGGTGCGGCTGATCCTCGGCACTCTGCTCGGTGTCGCCGACGATGCCGACGAGCCCGACGATCCTCAGAGCCCTGACTTCGCGCTCTACCAGTACCTCTCGTGGCTGGTCGACAGTGCGGTGAACGCGCTCATGACCCGCTGACCTGCGAAACAATCGCCCGGTGTGGCGGTGGTGACCCTCCGCTAGGCTGACAATCCTCTCAGCAGGACAAGTACCTAGCCCCCATCGTCTAGTGGCCTAGGACACCACCCTTTCAAGGTGGCGGCACGGGTTCGAATCCCGTTGGGGGTGCCAGCCAAATCTGGTCTCGTGGTGAAGTTGGAGTTCACGCCGGCCTGTCAAGCCGGAGGTCGCGGGTTCGAGTCCCGTCGGGACCGCCAGTGCAATCGGTTCGCCGAACGCACACGGTCGAGTAGCTCAGTTGGCAGAGCACACGCCTGAAAAGCGTGGGGTCACCGGATCGACGCCGGTCTCGACCACCGCATGTTGAGACGCGACATCGAGGGGTTGCGCGCACTCGCCGTCGGGCTCGTGGTTCTCTACCACGCCCACTTCCTCGGCCTCGATGGTGGATTCATCGGAGTCGACGTCTTCTTCGTCATCTCCGGATTCCTGATCACCAGTTTGCTGTTGCGCGAGCACGACAACTCCGGTTCGATCTCCATCGGCAACTTCTACGCGCGTCGCGCACGACGATTGCTTCCGGCGTCCGCGCTCGTGATCGTGCTCACGGCCATCGCATCGTGGGTATGGCTCGAACCACTTCGTCTGAAGAATCTCGGTTCCGATTCGATCGCTGCCGCCGGATTCGTGTCGAACATGGTGTTCGCCGGACGCAACACCGACTACCTACAGGCCGGAATCCCTCCGTCGCCTCTGCAGCACTTCTGGTCGCTGTCGGTCGAAGAGCAGTTCTACGTGATCTGGCCGACACTTCTGCTCGTTCTCCTGTGGCGAGCTGGTCGATCGCGAACCCGCGCCACCATCACCATCTCGGCGATCAGCATCGCATCGTTCGCGTTGTGCGTCTGGCAGACCGAAGCATCTCAGCCGTGGGCCTTCTTTGGCCTGCACACGCGGGCCTGGGAACTCGGCATCGGAGCGTTGCTCGCCATCGCCTGGCCGTGGGTCCGCGTGATCGCCGGCGACGTTCGCAATGCGTTGGCATGGATGGGCATCGCCGCGGTCGTGTTCGCCGCGTTCTGGCTCGACGAGACCATGGCGTTTCCGGGCTGGCTCGCGGTCATTCCAGTTCTCGGTACCGCTGCGGCCCTCGCCGGTGGTGACGACTCACGGTGGGGCCCGTCGATCGTGCTGCGTCATCCGGTGTTGCAGTGGATCGGTGCTCGCTCGTACTCCATCTACTTGTGGCACTGGCCAGCACTCATCATCGGTGAAGCTTGGGCCGGTCGATCGCTCAACGTTCTCGAACGAGTCGGTCTCATCGCTGTGTCGTTGGTCGGTGCTTCGCTGTCGTATCGCTACGTCGAGAATCCGATTCGCCATTCCGAACGTCTGCAGGCGAGGCCCGCACTCGCCTTGTCGCTCGGTGCCGTGCTCATCGCATCCGGTGTCGGCACCGGACTCGTCGTGCGCTCGGCTGATGTCGAACTCTCCACCGATGTCGTCGCCGAGGCGCCAACGCTCGTCACGACTACTTCGACAACGGCGCCGACGAGCGCGTCCGAGTCGACAGCGACGACTGTAGGGACCACCGTCGCCCCTGTGCCGGACGGACCGCCACCTCCGATCGCCAACGCGGCCGCGCCGCTCGACGCTCTCTACGCCGCAGTCGACACCGACGAAGTTCCGGCCAATCTCGAACCATCGATCGGTGGTGCGGCCGGCGACAAGCCGATCATCTACGACAACGACTGTCACGTCGACTTCGGAGCAACTCAGCCGAAGTTGTGCGAGTACGGCGATCCGTCGTCCGACTTCACCGTTGGCCTGTTCGGTGACAGTCACGCGGCGCAGTGGTTCCCGATTCTCGAAACGATCGCCGACGACAACGGTTGGCGTCTGCTCCCGCTGAGCAAGTCGGGGTGTCCGCCCATCGACGAGATCACGTACAACAGTCTGGTGGGGCCCACGTATCCGGCCTGTCAGCCTTGGCGCGAGAACGTGTTCACTCTTCTGGCCGAGCAAGACGTCGATCTCGTCTTCGTGGCTGCGTCGAACCGGCTGCTCGACCCCGACACCAAGCAACCGTTCGCCGACTCGGTGTGGTCGAAGGGTTACGACGCGCTGATTGCTCGGCTCACGTCGATCGGTGTGGTGCCCGTGCTCATCACCGACACGCCGTATCCGGGCCAGGACGTTCCGGTGTGTTTGTCGAAGGCAGTACGTGACGTGTCGTCGTGCGTCGCGTCGCGCGACAAGGCCGTCCGTGCGTCGCGTCAGCAGACGGTGATCGATTCAGCGGTGCGAAACGGCGTGCAGTACCTCGACGTCATCAATTGGCTGTGCACCGAGAAGGCCTGCCCGGTGATCGTGGGCAATCTGCTGGTGTACCGCGATTCGAATCACGTGACCACCGCGTACGCCCAATGGCTGAAGCCGGTGTTCGCGGCAGCGATCGAGCCCTACGTGAACGGCGTGAGGTCGCGGATCAGCACTTCTTGAGCGATGGTGGCCACCAGCACTCCGTCCTGGCTGAAGATGTGACCGAGAGACAGCCCGCGACTGTTGCCGATGGAGTGACACGTGAAATCGTGCAAGTGCCATTGATCGCTGCGCACGGGCCGGTGGAACCAGATCGAGTGATCGAGGCTGGCACCCTGGAAGTTGCGCTGACCATCAGGACGCCTGGAGATGTCGGGGTGTGCCCGCACCACGGCATCGGTGGGTAGATCATCGCTGAGATACGACAGTGCACACAGATGAAGCAGTCGTGACTCGACCGTCGTGGCGTCACCGAGATCTTCGGTCGCGCGGAACCACGACATGGCTCGACCGGCACCTTCGCGGCCCGATCGCGGAGTGGAGCCAGGTTCGATCCAGCGACGGTCGAAACCTTCGGACCACGACGAGTTCTCGATCGACTCGGGAGACGGGAGACCCATCGGGAACTCGATCGGCTGAACGTCGCGTTGATCTTCGCGGATCTGGAAACTGGCCTCCATGTTGAGGATCGCCCCATTCGACTGGCGAGCGACCACTCGACGAGTGCAGAAACTCGTGCCGTTGCGAATGCGATCGACTTCGTAGCGCACGGGTTCGGACGTGTCGCCGCGACGGATGAAGTAGGCACGCAGCGAGTGCGCCTCCATCACATGGTCGGGGTTCGAGGCATCGACCGTGTTGGCAGCCGCGACCAACGCCTGCGCGACGATGTGACCGCCGAACAGCCCACCCCAGGGGTACTCGTAGCCCGATCCGACGAAGGTGTCGGGGCCGTGGTGCTCGAGTGAGAACAGGCGGGCGATCGACACGCTCGTCAGGCTACGCAGTGAATGTCACTTCGCATCAGGTCAGCGACCGACTCACATCAGACGGGATGAACGATCACCACCGGTCCACGACTGCGATGAGCGAGCGACACCGCAGTGCTTCCCAGAAGAACCGATGCGAGGAGGCTGTGACTCTTCGACGACACCACGATCACGTCCTGCGGGCCGGCCTGCTCCGAGAGAACATCGGTAGCCGAACCTTCCACAGCATTGGCGTCGATCGAGGTGCCGTGCGGACCTTCGAGGCGATGCTTCTCGCGTTCGACGAGTTGCTTCGCGTCGCGCAGCAAAGCGAGCCGCAGCTCCTCGATGTTCGGGCCCATCATCATGCCGGCCTCCGGCACCATCGCCTGATATGGGTAATGCCATGCGGTCACTACTTCGAGCGGACGGTGCATGCACGTGGCCAACGACAGCGCCCACTGTGCTGCTTGCGTCGACCGACTCGAACCGTCGACTCCCACCACCACCTTGCCCGGAACGGAGCGGTTGCTCGACTCCGGGACCAGCATCACCGGGCACTTGGCGCGGTGAACGACGGCGTAACTGACCGAGCCCATGAGCAGACCTTGGGCTGATCCGACACCTCGTGTTCCGAGCACGATCATCGCTACGTCGTCACTCGCCTTCAGGATCGCCGTAGCGGGGGCCCCCTGTTCGAGGAACGTGTCGACGGGTAGGTCGGGGAGCTGCTTGCGAACCCGATCGGCCAATTCGTTGAGCATCGTGCGGTGCCGCGTGTCGATTTCGTGCACTTCCTCCGACGACAGCGCCGGGACCACGTAGCCCGCACTCACTCCGAGCGCGACCATCGTGGGCAATGCATAACTCGTCAAGATGCGCAACGTGCGCTTCGACGAGCGAGCAACATCGGCGGCCCACCACACCGCCATCTCCGAGTTGGTGGATCCGTCGTACCCCACGAGAACGGGGCGCGAATCGTCGGACGAGGCGTCGATGTGAGAGGACCAGGAGCTGCTCATGTGGTCATTGTCGAACGCTCGAGCGCACGACGAACAGAGAACACAGTCATTCGGTACGAAGGACTAACGACCCAGGTACGAATGTCTCGGTATTGGTGATGAGATCGGCTACGAACGATCAGGTTCCGTAGCCGAAACCGAGGTCGGGTGCGGTGAGCATGGGCACGAACGGA